>JBASRI010000714.1:0-1991 GCA_049273755.1 Thermoanaerobaculia bacterium | reverse complement strand
ATCCCGCGCAGCGCGAGAGGTGCCCGTCCAGGCGCTTGGCGTCGGCGGCGCGGATCTCTCCCTCCGCCCTTTCAGCCAGCAGGAACGCGGCGCCCTCGCAGGAGACCGTCTCCTGCGGGATCGCGAGCAGCGACCGGTGCAGCTCCTTGCTCCAGACCGGAGCGTGGAGCCCCGCGGTCAACCCTTCGACGCGCTCGACGTCGCGCGCGAGGCTCTCGCACTCCGGGCAGGAACGCCGGTGCGCCTCGGCCTGTGTCACCGGCGCGCCGGCGACGAACAGCTTCTCGAGCTCCCGGCAGCTCATGCGATTCCCGCCGCGGCCATCGCGAAGGACGCGATGGCTCCGGCGGCCCCTTTGCTCTCGTGCCGCTCCCGGATCTGCCGCGCGACTTCGGCGCGGGCCCGGAAGAGGCGGGACTTGACGGTGCCCTCGGGCAGCTCCAGCGCCTTGCCGATCTCGTCGTAGGCCAGACCGTTCAGGTCGCGCAGGATGAGGATCTCGGCGAGATCCTCGGGGATCTCGGAGAGCGCCGAGAAGAGAAGCTGCGTGCGCTCCTTCTTGAGCGCCATGCCGGCCGGGTCGTCGTCGGACTTGAGCAGCGCCGTCACGGCGTCGTCGGATACGAAGCGGAACGACTTCTCGCGCTTGCGGCGCCGGTAGCGGTCGATGCAGAGGTTGCGGGAGACCGACAGGACCCAGGCCACGAGCGGGAAGCCGCCGTCGTAGCGGTGGAGGTTCTCGAAGAGCTTCAGGAAGATCTCCTGCGACAGCTCGTCGGCGTCTTCGCGCTTCAACGTGAAGTGGTACGAGATCGCGTAAACCTTCTGTCCGAACCGATCCACAAGCTCCCTCCAGGCGTCGTCGTCTCCCTTGCGGCAGCGGGCAACCAGGTCCTTTTCGTCGGTGGTGCTCACACTGGCCTCACCGACACAAGACGCAGATTGGGGGCGAAAGTTCGCGGCGGGAGGGGTCCGGGGTCGAGCCTCAAGTCACTCCTCCGTCGAGAGTTATCCTGGCGAAAGGACGGGCGACTTGGCCTTCCGGGGGAAAAACGCGTACCCAAGGAGCTTGTAGCAGAGCTTGGCGATCATGAAATCCGGAGCGCGGTTGCCGGGCAGGGGCGAGTGCTCGACGACATCGGCCCCGATGATCCGCCGCTCGGAGGCCACCCTCCGCAGGATCGCGAGGGCCTGGTCATACGTCCCGCCGCCCGGCTCGGGCGTGCCGGTCCCCGGCACGAGCGCGCCGTCGAAGAAGTCCACGTCGAAGGTCACGTAGACCTCCGGCGTCAGCCGGGCGAGGGCCTTGTCGATCCACCCGTCCGACCGGTGCATCTCGCGGTTGGACACGATCGTCGTCGTTCCCATCTCGCGCACGTAGTCGACCTCCTCTTTCGAGATCGAGCGGATCCCGACCTGCGCGGTGGGGATCCCGAGCTCGACCCAGCGGCGCGCGGCGCAGGCGTGAGAGTACTTCTGGCCCTCGTACTCGTCGCGCAGGTCGCCATGAGCATCGAAGTGGAGAACGGACATCTCCGGGAAGACGTCTCTGTGAGCGCGGATGGTGCCGGGGGCGATCGAGTGCTCTCCGCCGAGCGTCAGGACGAAGCGCTTCATTGACAGAAGCTTCGCGACGACCTCCTCCAGGCCGTACACACACGCTTCCGGCTCCATGTTTTCCGGGAGCCACGCCGGCAAAGTGTGGATCCCGATCCGGTAGACCTCTTCATCGAGCTCGTCGTCATAGAGCTCGACGTAGTGGGAGGCTCTCAAGATCGCATTGGGCCCGTTCTTGGTTCCGACGCCGTAGGAGACCGTGCGCTCGTACGGGCAGGGCAGGACCGCCACGCGACTCTTCTCGAGCGTGTTCTCCTCCTCCGGAATTCCGAGGAAGTTGGCCGAGAGAAACATGCCGCGGATCATACCGGGGTCCCAAGTCCCAAGTCCCAAGACCTGGAACCTGAGACCTGAGACCTGGGACTAGGGTGGCC
>JBASRI010000713.1:0-3852 GCA_049273755.1 Thermoanaerobaculia bacterium | reverse complement strand
GTTGGCGACGACGTGGGCGGCGCCCCTCCGGCCCGCGTCGGCCTGCGCCAGGCCCGCCGCGGCCTTGCGGCGGTAGCCGAGCCGCGTAGCGAGGGTGGCGAAGAGGAAGAAGGCCCAGAGAAGGGCGTAGGCGCTCCAGCCGCCGAAGCCCAGGATCAGGAACCCGACGATGCCGCCGGCGATCGCGCCCGAACGGCGGACGACGGAAAGGGCGCCCATCACGACCGCCACGGCGAGGTTGACCGCGAGCGCGAGAGCCAGCCGCCTCCACGGCAAGCCGGCGAACAGGACCCCGGGGGGCCAGTGCATCCCCAGCTGATAGATCGCGAGCGCCGTCGGGAGGGGCGCGACGATGTTGTCGTCCAGCCCCGACTCGACCGACTCGAGGAACGCGTAGAGGCCGGCGCCGATCATCAGGATGGCGACGGCGTCGGCCTGGGGCTCGCGTCGGCTGACGAAGAGGAAAACGAGGATCGATGCGGTTCCGGCGACGGCCCAGTTCGCGAGCAGACCGACCCAGGTCTTCTTCGGGTTCCACGCGAGCGCCGGCCCTCCCACGGTCCGGCCGGCGATGGCCGCGGCCGGATCGCCGAAGGCCATCATGGCCCACACCGCCGCCGCGACCGGAAGGTAGGGCCCGCGGAAGACCAGGACGAGCAGCAGCACCATCGCGGGGTACGCCACGATCCCGGCGTCGACGCGGCGCACTCCCTCGCGGTAGATCCCGCGGCCGAGGCGCGGCATCGCGTACACGTTGAAGAGGAGCGCCGCCAGGGCGCACGCCGCCGCCGCGCGCCAGTCCAGCCAGCGCAGCGAGAGCGCGAAGAGGCCGAAGCCCGCGTGGACCGCCTTGCGCTGCCACTCCGCGGACGTCACGAGCCGGCTTCGATCAGTGCGACGCCGCCGTCGAGGTTCCCGCCGCCGGCGCGGGCGTCTTCCTGAGCGTGTAGCGGTCGTACCAGGCGACGTAGCGCTCCAGCCGGTCGCGGACGTAGCTCGGCCTCCGGATTCCGTGGTGCTGGCCGGGATAGATGACGAGCTGCGTCGGGATGCCCAGGCTGCGCAGCGCCTGGTACATCTGCTCGGAGTTGATCAGCGGGACGTTGAAGTCCTCCTCGCCGCAGAGAAAGAGCGTGGGCGTCCGGATGCGGTCCGCGTGCAGGAACGGGAACGACACTTTCATCCAGGCTTCCGTGTTCTTCCAGGGCGGACCCAGCTCCTGCTCGTACTCGCGGACGTACTGGTCGGTCCCGTAGCCGGCCAGGATGTTGGAGATCCCGGCGCCGCTGGCCGCCGCCTTGAAGCGCGTGGTCGAGGCGATGACGTAGTTGGTTAGCATGCCCCCGTAGCTCCAGCCCCCGACGGCGAGGCGATCGGGATCGGCGATGCCCCTCGCGACGGCGTCGTCCACCGCAGCGAGGACGTCCTCCACGTCCACCCGGCCCCAGTCGGCGTAGATCGCGGCCTGGAACTTCTCGCCGCGCCCGGAGCTTCCCCGCGGGTTGGGCGCCAGGACGACGTAGCCGTTGGCGGCGAACCAGTGCCACTCCTCTTCGAAGGAGCACTCGAACTGCCCGACGGGCCCGCCGTGGACGCGGAGAATCGTCGGGTACCGCTTGCCCGGCTGATAGTCGGGCGGCTTGATCAGGAAGCCGTGGATCTCGGTTCCGTCCTTGCTCTTGAACTTCGTCTCCTCGACGGCCGGGGGGCGCACTTGCGAGAGCCAGCTCTCGTTCTGGCGCGACAGCGGGCGCTCCTCTCCCCCGTCCAGCGCGTAGATCTCACCGGGCGAAAGGGGCGTGCCGATGCGGGCCGCGATCCGGCCGTTGGCCGACATCGAGAAATCGCCGACTACACGCCGCCCCGAGACGAGGCGCTCGATCTTGCCGCCCGCGGCGGGGATCTTCGCCAGGTGGACGGCCTGATCGTCCTCGAGATCGAAGACGATCGAGGCGCCGTCGGCGGTGAACTGGGGATTGAGGACGTTGAGATCGACGCCCGCGGTCACCACGCGCACGGGCCCGCCCGCCGCCGGCACGACCGCCAGCTTGTTCAAGCCGTAGTAGATCATCTTGTCCGGGCCGCCCTGCACGAAGGCGATCCACCGGCCGTCGGGGCTCCAGGAGAGCGCGCTGCCCAGCGACGGCGGGTTGTTGGCGAACTCGTTGGCGGTCAGCGCGCGCGGCGAGGCCCCGGCCCTGGCCTCGATCGCGAAGACCTGCCACGCGTCCGTGCGGTCCGGATCAAGGCCCCGCTTGGAGACGAACGCGATCGTCTTTCCATCGGGCGACCAGGCAGGCACCCCCTCGTCGAAGTTGCCCGAGGTCAGCGGCTCGGTCTTCCGGCTCGCAAGGTCCAGGAGCTGCAGGTGGTTGCGCAGCTTGCCGAGATACCCGCTGACGTCCTGCTTGAACTGGTAACGATCGATGACGATCGGCTTCTTCGTCTTCTTCTTCTTTTTCCCGTCTTCCTTCTCGGCATCGGCGTCGGCGTCCGGGTCGGGATCCTTCACGACGAGCACGATGCGCTTGCCGTCCGGCGCCCAGGCGTAGTCCTCGACGCCACCCTTCGACTCCGTGACCTTCTCCGCCTCGCCTCCCGAGCGCGGCAGCAGCCAGAGCTGCGATGCGTCGTTCTCGTCCTCGCGGGAGGAGAGAAACGCCAGGTACCTCCCGTCCGGGCTCCAGCGAGGCGTGTTCTCGGAGTTCTTGCTCCGCGTCAGGCGCACCGTCTCCTTGCCGTCCCAGCTGGTCATCCAGAGATCGGTGTCGCTCTTGTCTTCTTTGAGGTCCGGGGACCGGACCGCGTACGCGACCCAGGCGCCGTCGGGCGAGATCTGCGGATCCGAGACCTCGCGCATCTGGGCGAGGTCCCCGAGGTTGAAGGGGCGCGTCGCCGCGAGGCCGGCCAGGCTCGCGGCAAAGAGGCCGAAGAAGGCGAGGATCCGACGGTGCATGGCTCTGTCTCCTGTCATCGGGTTACGAACCTTGCAGATCTTACCCGGCGAAACCCCGGGTCACGCTTCGGGGCGGGCGCGCCTGGCCAGATACTCGGCGAGGGGGTCGCGGAAGTGACGGACCCGGCGGCCCGTCAGGCGTTCGTACTTGCCGGTGTCGAGGACGGAATATGGCGGCCGCAGCGCGGGCCGGCCGAGCGCGTCCGAGGTCGTGGCGTCCACGGCGACGTCGGACCGGCCGGCGAGCCACAGGATTTCCCTGGCGAAGTCGTGCCAGCTAACCTCGCCGCGGTTGGCGAAGTGATAGATCCCGGAGGCGCCGGCGTCCAGGAGCGCGAGAAGAGCGTCGGCGAGGTCGGTCGTGGCCGTGGGGCGCCCGAGCTGGTCGGCGACGACGGAGAGCCTGCCCTTTCCCTCCTCGACCTGTTTCAGGATCGCCTCGATGAAGTTCCAGCCGGACCGTCCGAAGAGCCACGAGGCCCGCACGACGAGGCTTCCCGGGAGCCGCAGGGCGGCCTCCTCACCGGCGTGCTTGCTCCGCCCGTAGGCGGAGAGCGGGCGAACAGGATCGTCCTCCGTGTAGGGCGCGTGCTTCTCGCCGTCGAACACGAAATCCGTCGAGATCTGGACGAGCTGCGCCGCCACGTGCCCGCACGCGTCGGCCAGGTTCGCGACGGCCGCCCCGTTGACCTCGAAGGCCCGCGGGTCGGTCTCGGAGGCGTCGACTTTCGTGAACGCCGCGCAGTTGACGACGACGTCCGGGCGAAGCTCTCGGAGCGCCTTCGAGACCCGGCCGGAGTCGGTGATGTCGAGGTCCGCCTTCGAGCGGCCGACGACCTCCCAGCCAGCGGCCGCGAGCAGCGGCGCGAGGTCCGAGGCGAGCATGCCGGAGGCGC
>JBASRI010000125.1:0-3478 GCA_049273755.1 Thermoanaerobaculia bacterium | reverse complement strand
GCCTGGCGAGGCACGGCCGCAGCGGGCCGCGGGGGCGCAGGTCGTTCTCCGGGACGGCGCGCTTCTGGCCTGGATCGGCCGGACGGAGACGAACCTCGTGACGTTTCTTCCCGCCGACGAACCCGAGAGGAGCGCCGCGGCGAAGGATCTCGCCCGGGTCCTCTCACGGCTGGTCGAGAGCGGACGGCGGCGCGCCGTCCTCGTCGGAAAGGTGGACGGGCGCGACCCCCGCGAGTCCCCTCTGGCGCCGCACCTGACGGAGGAAGGCTTTCTCGCCGGCTCGCGCGGGTGGCTGAAGCGCCGCTCGCCGTCGGTTCCCAACGTGAGACCTGAAACCTGAGACCTGAGACGTCTTAGAGCGGCAGGGTCGCCGCCGAGAGCAGAAGCTCGGCGAACGCCTTCTCCTCCATCGGTCGGGCCAGAAAGTACCCCTGCCCCAGCTCGCACCCCACCGTCCGCAGGGCGTCCGCCTGCTCGCCCCGCTCGATCCCCTCGGCGACCATGACGAGCTGCATGGCCCGTCCCAGGTCCACGATCCCGCGGGCCAGCGCCGAGAGCTCCGCGGCCGGGCCCGGCAACAGAATGAACGAGCGGTCGATCTTGAGAATGTCGACGGGGAGATTCTGAAGGTAGGCCAGCGACGAGTAGCCGGTGCCGAAATCGTCGATCGCCAGGCGCACGCCGAGCTCGCGCAGCGCGCGCATGCGGGGAATCATGGTCCGCGGCTCGACCATGATGAGGCTCTCGGTAACCTCGAGAACCAGGCGTTCGGGACCGATGCCTCCCGCCCGGAGGGCCGCGGCGACCTGTTCGACGATGTCGGCTTCCTGGAGCTGCCGGGCCGACAGGTTGACGCTAATGTGGATCGGCGGGCCACCGCGCGACAGCGCCCCGATCGTGCGGCACGCCTCCTCCAGCACCCAGCGCCCGATCGGCACGATCTGGCCGCTCTCCTCGGCCAGCGGGATGAAGTCGGCCGGCGAGAGCATGCCGCGCAGCGGATGGCGCCAGCGCACGAGCGCTTCCGCCCCCACGATCCGGCTGGACCCGAGGTCCACGATCGGCTGGTAGTAGAGGAGAAGCTCGTGCCGTTCGAGCGCGCGCCGCAGGTCCGCTTCCAGGGCGATGCGGCGCACGACCGCCATCTGCATGGTGGGCTCGAAGACTTCGTAGCCGCCCTTTCCCTTTCCCTTGGCAACGTAGAGGGCGATGTCCGCGCTGCGGAGCAGGTCGCCGTCGGGATCGGCCGGGTCGCTGACGGCCAGGCCCATGCTCGCCGACAGGAACGTCTGGCGCCCGCCGAAGTCGACCGGGGTGCGCAGGGACGCTGTGATGCGATCGGCGACCTCGCGAGCGGCGCTCGCGTCCGGCGTGTCCTCCAGAAGGAGGGCAAACTCGTCGCCGCCGAGCCTTGCGGCGGTGTCGCCCGCTCGGATGCACGCCTGCAGGCGGGCGCCGACCTCGACGAGCATCTGGTCCCCGGCTACGTGGCCGAGCGTGTCGTTGATGGTCTTGAAGTCGTCCAGGTCGAAGAGCAGGACCGTGCACGGGCGGCCGTCCCGCTGGCTGCGGGCCTGCGCGTGAGCCACGCGGTCCGAGAGGAGCGCCCGGTTGGCGAGCTTCGTCAAGGGATCGTGGAACGCCTGGTAGGTGAGCTGGCTCTCCAGCGCCTTGCGCTCCTGGATGTCTCGGATCGTGACGGCGAGCCCCGCGATGTTGGGGTCGTCGCACAAGTTCGTCACGATGACCTCGGCGAAGAACCACTCGCCCTCGCGGCGCCGCAGGCGCCACTCGACGGGAGCCGCGGCCCCCGGGCGAGTCCGCGCCTCGGCGAGCAGGGCCAGGGCGCGCGGCTCTTCCTCGGGATGGAGAAGCGCGGACAGCGTCTTTTCCGAGAGCTCTTCGGGGCGGTATCCGAGCAGCCGCTCGACGGAGGGCGTCGCGTAGCGGATGCGCGTGTCCGCGTCGACGACCGCGATGAAGTCCGAGGAGTTCTGGACCAGCGACCGGAAGCGGGCCTCCGTGCGCCGCTCGGCCCCTTCCGCCGAGAGCCGCATGTTCTCGCGCACGGCCACGATCTGGCGCACCAGAACGACGGCGGTCAGGGCGATCGCTCCCAACACGATCCCGAGGGAGGGAGTCTGTCGGTCGAGAGCCGACACGAAGAGCGTCCCGTACCCGACGACGACGGCGAGGTACGGCGCCAGGCTGACGGTGGCGACCGGGGTGTCCTGCGCCCGGGCCGGCTCCGAAGGGGAGCCGGCGAGGCGGCGCTGCACGGCGGCGCTCGCCGCGAAGAAGACCCATCCCAGCATGGAGATGACATCCACGGTGCTGCCGCTCTGGTAGCTGGACGAGAGTGACTGGAGGCTCGAGATCGAGTCGTTCAGGAGGGTCGCGGTGATGCCCGCGGTCAAGAGGAGAAAGACGATCCGGGACGACTCGGCGCGCCGGTGGACCGTGATGACCGACATGCCGAAGAGAAGGATGAGATCGCCCAGCGGATACCCGATCGTCAGGACCAGCTCCGGGAAGCTCGAAGCCTTGATCGAGACGACCGGCGCGAGGAGCGCCGACCAGAGCAGCATCAGGCCGCCGAGGAAAACGGTCGCGACATCGAGCCAGAATTGGCGCGCCTCCGCCTTCGTACGCAGGAATCGGGGAAACGACAGGAGGCCCAGCAGCAGCGGCGGGTAGTAGAGGACGTAGCCGATCTGGCTGGCGATGTACGCCGGGCCGGAGGTCCCCGGCTCGCGGACGATCCACTGAGTGACGAACCAGAGGATGTCGCCGAGCCAGAAGAAGAAGAAGCCGACCGTCAGGAACCGCCACGCGCGGCGGGTCTTCTCGTCCAGCCCGGGCGCGCGGCTCGCGCCCCAAGCCAGAGCGGCCGTCGCGAGCCCGACCGGGAGAAACGCGAGGTCGCTCCGGAACGAGCGCGCCGCCGCGGGGGCCGGCGACGTCAGCAGCCAGACGCAGTAGCCCAGGGCGTAGGCGCAGAGAATCGCGAAGAGGAGCATCTGCCGGTCGAGGGCGCGTCTTCGGGAGCCGCCGGGACGAGGCTCCGCCCGCGGCGATGCGATCGCCCTCATGCCTTCCGGGGTGCCCTGGCTCACTGTCGTCATTGTCGCCGATCGGCCCGAGCGGGGCCAGACGCCGACGGCGCGGCCGCACGACGGCGCCGATGATTCGGCGCCGAGGCATGCGTTGCGCAAACTGCGAGGCTTCACGACAGCATGACCCGCCTCGGGATCGGAGTTGTGTCCCTCAGCCTGCTCGCCGTTCTTCGGCTACGGACGCTCCGGCAGCAACGGATCGGCCTACTTGTTCCTCAACCGGTCGTTCTAGTTCGCTTGTCATCCCGAGCGCAGCGAGGGATCCCTTTCGAGACGAGGCAAGGCTGAGAAAGGGATCCCTCGGGCCGCGCGCGGCCCTCGGGATCGCGGGTTTGGACGGGACGCAGGCGAAAGCCCTAGAG
>JBASRI010000699.1:0-3082 GCA_049273755.1 Thermoanaerobaculia bacterium | reverse complement strand
GCCCGGTCCCGCGAGACCGCAGCGAGACGGCGGGCGAACTCTTCGCGGGTCGCGGCGACGAGCTCGCCCTCGCGCGTCGCGATCTCGAGCTTGAGCTCCAGGCGGGGCAACTCCTCGGCGAGCGTGGCGGCTTTCTTCTCACTCTCGGCGAGCTTCGCTTTCAGCGCTCCGATCTTCGCCTGAAGCCGCGAGAGGTCCGCCTGCCGCTCCGTGTAGGCCGGAGTCACGGCCTCCTGGCCGAGAACCGGTATCGCGAAGAGAACGATCGTCGCCGCAAGCATCCGTCTCAGGTCCCAGGTCTCAGGTCTCAGGAACGGAGGGCGGGATCCCACCTGAGACTTGAGACTTGAGACCTGAGACCCGTTCGTCACCATAGCGACTTCCCCGCCGCGTCCGGGACCGGGCTCCCGCCCACAAGCTCCCGGACCGACGCCGTCACGTCGGCGATTCCGGGGACGCCGCCCGCTCGGAAGGGCTTCGACGAGAAGAGGACGCCGCGCACCAGGTCGGGGTCGAGCGAGCAGTGGTCACCGCTCCAGACGTCGCGGTTGTCCTCGAAGACGTTCTCGGTCGGGACGCCGAGCGAGCTCTGCCAGGAGACGCGGTAGCCCGGGCGGTTGGCGACGATCAGGTCCGGAATGAGCCGGGGGTCGAACCGACGGTAGACCTGCTCGCGCCGGAACACGCGGGAGACGGCCCGCTCGCCGTTCTTCGGGTCCACCAGCGCCGTCAGGCGCGAAGAGAGCTCCCCGCGCAGCGCTTCGTACTCGGTGCCGGGCGCGACGATCCCGCCCTCTTCGCGGCCGCGGAGGTTGACGTAGATGTCGCCCAGGCCCATCGCGTAGGCCTTCGACTTCGACCAGTCCACCGCCTCCCAGAACTGGCCGCGTCCGAAGAGGGCCTCCAGATTCTGGCGCCGCGCGCTGCCCTTGAGGACCAGATATCCGTTTTCGACCAGCCACGAGTTGTAGTTGACCGAGCGGCGCCAGGTCGCGAACCCATGATCGGAGAGGACCAGCAGCACGTCGTCGGGCTTCAGCGACTGCGCGGTCTCGCCGACGATCTCGTCCATCGTCCGGTAGGACTTCTCGACGGCGTCCCCGTAGCGGGCGGCGAGCTTCGCGTCGTAGGCGGGGTGTCCCGGATCGCGGAAGCGCCAGAAGACGTGGCCGACGCGGTCCGGGAACTCGAAGTAGTGGAAGAGGAGCTTCTCCTTGCCCCCGAGGAGACCCTTCAGGATCTTGCGCTCCTGGCCCGAGGTCCTCGCCACGTCCTCGAGGAAGGCGTCCTCCGAGAGCGTCCCCGACTGGATCGACCAGGTGTCGATCGCCCAGCCCATCGTCTTGAACCGCCCGAAGCGCTCGACGAGCTCTTTCGCGAAGCCGTTCGGGAACGAGATCGCGAAGCCTGGCGGCAGACGCTCCGGGTCGAACTGGATCGGCGAAAGGTAGAGGCCGATCTCGGGCTCCACGGACGCCAGGCGCATGCGCGCGTACCCGTGGATCGCGACCAGTGGATTGACGCGAAAGGTCAGGGAGAGCCAGTCGCTCCACTGTCCGGGCCGCAACTGTGCCCGGGCGCTGCCCGCCTCCACCGTCACGCGGTCCCGCCCGCCGGAGACCGAAAGCGTCATCGGCAGATCGATCGTGCCCTCCCGGCCGAAGGGCCGGGCCGGAGGTCCCGCGATCTTGGTCTCCTGGCGGCCCACGTTGGTCTCCAGGCGGATGATTTCCACGGAGAAGTCGTTGCCCTCGCGCGGAGCGAAGAACGGGTCGGAGGTGTAGTACGCCGGCTTGCCGATCCGGCCCGAGAGGTCGGGCACGCCGAGTCCCGAGAGCATGCGTCCCCCCGCGAAGGGCTCCGGCGGGAAAGTCACCGGCATGCGGATCACTGTCGCGGGACGCGCCCCGGCCTCCGCCCAGAAGACCCGGCCGCGGCGGTTGTTTTTCACCCACGGACGCTCGGGCGGAACCCAGGCCCGCACCGCGAAAAACGCCCCCGCGCCGGCCGCGATGCCGACGGCCGCCAGGCCGATTCCGATGGCGCGCCGGCGCCGCAGCAGAAGAACTCCCGGGAGCAGGAACAACAGCAGGGTGATCGCGGCGAAGACGGCGGGGTTCTTTCTCCCGAAGTAGAGCGGCGCCTGCGTCTCCTCCGCCACGGCGAACGCGGGGATGCGGTTGGCGGGATCGCGCTTCAAGAAGTCGAAGATCTCGTGGCCTCCCGGGTCGAGTCCCGTGGAGAAGGTCGCCCAGGACACCGGCGTCTGCGCCGGGACCGTCGGCGTCAGCGGCGAATAGCCGCCCCGCTTCGCAAGGGCCGCGAGGTGTGGCAGCTCTCCGCGCGCCACCATCTCCTCGACGATCTTCGCGTCCACGCCGTCGAAGCCCAGGATCACCACGCGGCCGGGCGCCGGGGCGGCCGCGAGGGGCGCCGCGAGGAGCAGGGCGAGAGATGCGGCGCGCAGGGCCTTCATCGGACCCGGCCAGTGTAACTCGCCGCGGGCTAGAATCCGCGCGTGACGGCGCGGGCCGAAGACCTCGAGACGCTGCTGGCGCGGATCCCGGATCCCGCGATCCGCGCCCTCTTCTCGCCCGAGTTCATTCTCTGCGCGGAGCACTTCGATCGGTTCACCATCGATTTCGTCCTGAGGCTGGTCCATGAGCTCGATCTCGACGGCGCGCTCGCGGACGGCACGTCCGCGCCGGGCCTCGTCTCCCGACGGGGATTCGCCCCGCGCGCGCACGCGCCCGTCGCCTGGTTTCTCCGCAAGCTCGCGGCGGCCGGCTACCTCGACGTCGCGGGCACCGGCCCCGACGCGGTCTATCGCGCGCGCGGCCCGCTCCCCCAAGGCGACCCCGACCGGGCCGAGGCGCGCGCGCGCGCTCTGGATCCCCGGTCCTTGCCCGCCTTCGCGGTGGTCCGGACCATGGTCGCCCACGCGCCCGAGTTCCTGCGCGGCGAGAAAACCGGAGAGGAGGTCCTCTTCTCGCCCGCGAGCCTGCCGCTCTGGTTCGACTACTTCTCCAACGAGAACCTGCTGTATCAGATCAACAACCGTCTGGGGGCCGAAGCGGTGGCT
>JBASRI010000688.1:0-1533 GCA_049273755.1 Thermoanaerobaculia bacterium | reverse complement strand
CGGCCGCAAGCGCGCCGTAGAGGATCCAGTGCGGGAAGCCGCCGGAGAGGCACAGCAGGATCGACAGCGCCGCAAAGCGCACCGCCCGCGCGCTCCGCTGCTCGCCGAAGGCGCTGTCGACCGCCATCAGAAGCAGGGGATAGGTCACCGATACGGAGGTGTGCATCCAGAGACCCCAGAGGGTCTGCGCGGTCGAGAACGCCCACGCCGCGGCGCCCGCAGCCGCGGCAAGATCCGAGAAGCGCCGGCTTCTCAGGAAGAAGTACATCGCGACGAACGCGACGTGGAACTTCAAGAACAGGATCCCCGTCTCGATCAGGGCCTCGGGCAGCAGGAGCGCCGGCAACGCGGCGAAGGGCGACAGGAAGCCCTGCGCGAGGAGGAACGGGCCGATCGATCCGGACGAGACCCAGGGATTCCAGAAGTACCCGCGCGGGAAGTCGCGGAGGCGGACCAGAGTCGTCTTTCCCGACGCGGCCTCGTCCGAGAGGAGGCGGTTCTCGGCCTCGAGGACCCCTCCCGGGCTCATGCGCCACGGGTGCTGCGCGCGGACGAAGTCGTGGGAGGAGAAGACGCCGCCGGTTGCGAAGAGCGGAGCGAAGAGGATCAGGTCGAAGGCAAGGAGGGTCGCGGCGCCGAACGGGAAGCTCGAGTCACGCACGCGCCACGATCACACGGAAGTAGGAATCCACCCATCCGCGGGTGAGCAAGTGGTCCTCCAGCGCGATCAGGCGCGAGAGGGCTTCCGCCCGGTCCTCGCGCAGCCTGGCGACGTCGAGGCACGGAAAGACGAACCAGAGGATGTTTCCGCCGTAAGGCCGGTCCTCCTGGATCTCGAAGAGGCGGCGGCAGGCGGGCAGGATCGCGCTCGAACGCACCGACTCCGAAGGGTCGTCCATGGGCAGCGGGATGGCCAGCTCGGGGCGGTTCTTGAGCTCCTCGGGCAGGGCGTCGAAAGCGCTGCGCGCGAAGCCCCAGTCTGCGTCCACCCACTCGGACCGGGACGGACCCATGTACTCGTCGAGGAAAAGGAGGCCTCCCGCCCGCAGTGCCGCGCGGCTCTCCTCGAGCACGCGCTCGACGTTGCGGACATGGTGAAGTGAGCCGTGGAAGAAGACGATGTCGTAGCGCCGCCGCGGCAGGCGGATCGCGTTGATGTCTTCCATGCGGTAGTCGAGGCGGCGCGAAAGGCCGGCCTCCTCGGCGCCGCGCCGCGCCTCGGCGATCGCCTCCGGCGAGAAGTCCACGCCCTCGACCCGCTCGCAGACGCCCTTGACGAGGACGTCGCGTTCGAGCAGGCCCGTTCCGCACCCGACCGACAAGCCGAGCGGAAGCGCCGCCGGGACGTATCGCTCGGCGAACCACTCCATGGGCCAGCGGTTGGGATCGCCGGTGACCCGGCGGTTGATCGCGCGGCGCACCAGCGGCTGCGCGCCCCAGTACCGGTCCTCCTCTTCGCCAGGGGCTCCGGCGTCCCAGAACTCCCGCGCCGACGAAGCCTCGGCGCGCGCCGCGCGCAGCGCGCTCCAGCGC
>JBASRI010000684.1:0-4162 GCA_049273755.1 Thermoanaerobaculia bacterium | reverse complement strand
CGCTTGGCACGCGCCTATAACGCGATCGTGCCGCCTTCGGGCAAGGTGCTCTCCGGCGGCGTGGACTCCAACGCCCTGCAGCGCCCCAAGCGTTTCTTCGGCGCAGCCCGCAACGTCGAGGAGGGCGGCTCGCTGACGATCATGGCGACCGCGCTCATCGATACGGGCTCCCGCATGGACGACGTCATCTTCGAGGAGTTCAAGGGCACGGGCAACATGGAGGTCCACCTCGACCGCAAGCTCATGGACAAGCGCGTCTTCCCGGCGATCGACATCAACAAGTCGGGCACTCGCAAGGAAGAGCTCCTGATGGACAAGCAGGAGTTGAACCGCGTCTGGGTTCTCCGCAAGGTCCTGAATCCGCTGTCCGTCGTCGAGGCCATGGAGCTGCTGACCGAGAAGCTCGAGAAGACCAAGACCAACGGCGAGTTCCTGAACCTGATGTCGCAGGGATGAAAAGTCTCTTGTCATCCCGAGGGCCCCAAGCCGACCACCAGTGGCAGACCCCCGTTCAGTAGGCAACGCCGGCCGCAGGCCGGCGGTATCCCCAAGGGATCCCGAACTCGAATAGCAAAAACGTGCTCCGCATCTCCCTCGTCGACTTTCTGAATGCCCGCCCCCTGACGTGGGGCCTGCTCCACGAGCCGCCGCCGGGAATCGAGGTTTCCCGCGACCTGCCGTCGGTGTGCGCGGCGAAGCTCGCCGCAGGCGAGGCGGACGTGGGCCTGATCCCCTCGGTCGAGTACCAGCGGATCCCGGGGCTCAAGGTCGTGCCCGCGCTCGGAATCGCCGCTTCGACCGAGGTGCGTTCGGTGCTTCTCGTGTCGGACGTATCGCGCGAGCGCATCCGCTCTGTCGAGCTCGACCCGGCGTCCCGGACGTCGGCGGCGCTGACCCGAATCCTGCTCAAGCGCGTCTACGGCCTGTCGCCCGAGTACCGGGACGGCGGCGCCGAAGCCGCGTCGGCCGAAGCCGTGGCGAAGGCGGACGCCCGCCTCATCATCGGCGACCCGGCGCTCAAGGCGCGGCTGAACGGCCATGTCGTCCTGGACCTCGCCGCCGAATGGCGCGCCTTCTCGGGCCACCCCTTCGTGTTCGCGTTCTGGGCCGTCCGTGGGGAAGCCGCAACGGCGGACGTCGCCGCGATCCTGCGCCGATCCTATGAGTCGTCGCGCGCGCACTTCGACCGGCTGATCCGGGAGGAGTCTCAGGCCTCCGGCCTCTCCGAGGCGGTGGTCGAGGACTACCTGCGCCACGCCCTCCACTTCGAGCTGGACGCGGGGGATCTCGAGGGGCTGGCGCTCTTCTACCGCCTCGCGGCCGAGGACGGGCTCATCCCACGCGCGCGGCCGCTCGATCTGCTCTGACGATAAAATGGGCTCGATGACGGTCCGGCGCACCCAGGCCATCCTCGACCGCACGGTCTCCGGCGGCCGGCTTTCGGCCGCCGACGCGGTGACCTTGCTGGAGGAGGGCAACCTCCTCGAGCTCGGGGCCGCGGCCAACGTCGTCCGGAACCGGAAGAACGATCCCTCGGTCGCGACCTACATCGTGGATCGGAACATCAACTACACGAACGTCTGCGTCTACCGGTGCCAGTTCTGCGCCTTCTACCGCCCCTCGGCCGACCATCCCGAGGCCTACGTCCTCTCGTACGAGCAGATCGGCCAGAAGATCCAGGAGACGATCGACCTCGGCGGGACGGGCGTGCTCTTGCAAGGGGGAGTCCACGCGGGCCTTCCGTTCTCGTTCTACGAGGAGATGTTCCGCTTCATTCGGACGACGTTCCCCACGATCCATCTCCATGCCCTCTCGGCGCCGGAGGTCTACTTCCTCCAGAAGATCACCAAGTGGCCGATGCGCGACGTGATCGCGCGCCTCCGGGACGCCGGGCTCCAGTCCATCCCCGGCGGGGGGGCCGAGATTCTGGAGGACTCCGTCCGCAAGCGGATCTGGTCGCTGACGAAGGCCCCGACCGAGAAGTGGGTCGATGTCCACGAGTCGGCGCACGGGCTCGGAATGCGCACCACGGCGACCATGATGTTCGGCGTCGGCGAGACGTACGCGCAGCGCGTGGAGCACTTCGACGTCGTGCGGGATCTCCAGGACCGCACGGGCGGCTTCACCGCCTGGATCCCGTGGACGTTCCAGAAGGAGAACACCGAGCTCGACGGCAAAGTGGACGAGGCCGGCGGCTTCGAGTACCTGAAGACGCTCGCGGTCTCGCGGCTCTTCCTCGACAACATCCGCCACGTCCAGGGCTCCTGGGTCACACAGGGACCCAAGATCGGCCAGGTTTCGCTGTCCTTCGGCGCCGACGACCTGGGCTCGATCATGATCGAGGAGAACGTCGTCTACGCCGCGGGGGCGCGCAACCGGATGACGCAGGACGAGATGCGGCGCGTGATTTCCGAGGCCGGCTACACGCCGGTGCAGCGGCGCACGCTCTACGACGCCTGCAAGGAATCCTGCTGCGCGGCCCCGATTCCCGAGCCCAAGCCCGTGCGCGCGGGCCTGCCCGTTGTCGGGGCGGACCTGGACTCCGGGCTCGCGTCGGCGTAGCCAAGGGTTTCCATCGCGGCGCGCGAAGTCTCCCGAAGTAACCGAGGGAGGAGGCGCGCGCCGCGGGAGCGTGAGCCGAGAGAGGGATCAGGCTCGCGGTCAAGCCGGCATCCCGGCGAGCCGCGAGCCGGTGCACCCGAAGGGTGCAGATCCCGAATGAGCGAACGCGACGGCTAGTAGTACGGCTCGAACAGGAAGAAAACGAACTCGGAGAGGCGCTTCGGAAGCCCGCGGTGCTTCCACTTCGCGTAGGTGATCTCCTCGCAGCGGGCGCGGTCTCTCTGGAACATGGCTTCCATCTCCACGGCGAAGTCGCGGTTGTAGAACGCCATACTCTCCTCGGCGTTCCTGCTCATCGAACGGGCATCGAAGTTGATCGAGCCGATGGTGCAATAGTGCCCGTCGACGACCATCGTCTTGTTGTGGAGCATCGTGGGGACGTACTCCCAGATGCGAACACCCCCCTCGAGAAGGTCGCCGTAGTGAAGCCAGGAGGCGGAACGGACCATGGGCAGGTCGATGTGCCGGCCGGGAACCATCACTTGGACGTCCACGCCGCGTTTCACGGCGTTGACGAGCGCTTCCCGGACCTGGTTGTCCGGCAGGAAGTAGGCGTTCTGGATGTGGATGCTCTTGGCCGCGCTCTGAATCGCGACGTAGTAGAGCATCTTCGCCAGGGACGTCGAGTCGCCGCGAGAGGCCTTGATCGCCTGCCCGAGGGTGTCGCCGGCCGGGTCGATCTTGGGGTAGAACTTCTCGCCCGCGAGGATCTCGCCGGTGGTGAACGTCCAGTCCTCGCTGAAGATGGCCTGCATCTGGGCGGCCGCGGGCCCGACGCAGCGGACTTGAGTGTCGCGCCACTCCTTGCTGTTCCGGGCGTTGCCGAGCCAGCGCTCGTCGATGCCCAGGCCGCCGGTGTACGCGATGCTTCCGTCCACGACCAGGATCTTGCGGTGCGTCCGCCGGCCGACCTTGTAGATCGAGAACAAGCGGACCGGGCGGTACCTTCGGACATGCACTCCGGCGTCCTTCAGCTCCTTCGTGAGGTCCTTCAGCTTGCTGCCCCAGGCGTCGACCAGCAGGCGCACCTCGACTCCGTTTTTCGCGGCGGCGATCATGGCGTCGGCAAACTGGCGCCCGGCGCGGTCCGGCTGGAAGATGTACGTCTCGAGGTTCACGCTCTTCTTCGCCTCACGGATGTCGCGGGTCATCGAGGGGAAGATCTCGTCCCCGTTTTCGAGCAGCCGCACAGCGTTGCCCCCCACCATCGGGGTTCCCAGGGCCTCGGCCGAGCGGCGAAAGTCAGGGTCCGAGACGGTGAAGGGATGGTCGAACTTGTAGACCTCCCGCTTCTCCGTGCCGACGATCATCGTGACGACCGTGCAGCCGGAAGCCTGCAGGCACAGGAGGGCGAGGAGGACCAGCCGGGGGCCCCCGAAGAGGCTTCCCCCACCCCCTCGTCGCATCGACGTCCGGGGTATTCAAGAAGCTTGCCGACTTCGACGTGGCTACGGTCGCGAGGCCGGGGCCAAGGCGGAGCCCGGGCCAGGGGTCCTCCCGCGCTCCCAGCAGGAGCCGGCCCACAGACCCAGCGCGAAGA
>JBASRI010000676.1:0-4162 GCA_049273755.1 Thermoanaerobaculia bacterium | reverse complement strand
CGGCGCAGCCGCTCCCGGAGCGCCGCGAGCCTCGGCGCGTACCTCTGCCGCAGCTTGTCGGCGGCCGCGTCGCGGGCCTCGCGGGCGCCCTGTTGCAGACGGCCGCGGAAGTCCGCCTCGCTCTCGCCCGGACGCGAGAGCTTCTCGGAGGACGGGCTGCGCAGCAAGTCGAGCGTCTTCTCCCGATAGATCCACGTCGCGAGATCCTTGCCCCAGGCCTCCGCGTTCTTGGGCTGACTTGCAGCCGGCCCGAGATCGTTGAAGCGCGCTCCGTTCTCGGGATCGTTCTCGAGGTCCTCGAGCGCGAACTCCGGATCCGACGCCGAAGCCCAGTCAACGGAGTCTGCGACCGCCGCCACGCGCGCGACCTTTTCGGTCGAGGCCACGCCGCTCTTCGCGTCGGCGAAATGGACCTCGGCGACGCCGAGCACGGCCGGACGGTAGACGATCCGGCCGGCCGGACCGCGCACCGGAACGAAGAGCTGGGTCAGGCCCGGAGGGAGCACCGGACGCGGGCCGCCCGCGGCAACCGAGCCGGACGTTGACGCGGCCGTCCTGGCCGGCGCGGCAGCAGGCTCGGACTTCCCGCGGCGCGGATCCATCAGCGTCTTGATTTGCGCGCGGGTCAGGGGGCCGCGCAGGTACGACAGCGCCCAGCGCGTCTCGAAGACGACGGGTTCGTCCTCGTGCACGTTGTTCAGGAGAAAGACCCGGTTGCCCAGTCCCGCGAGCGTCTGTTCCATCCGTCCGCGGTCGAACTTCCGCACGGCTCCGGCCGCGGCCCCCTCGAGCCCCTCGAGCACGCGCGCCTTGTCGCGTTCGGTCTGCAACCGGCCGAGCAACCAGGTCCCGGCGTTGGAGAGCCCCTTGTAGTCGAGATCCACCGGATTCTGCGTCGCGAGGACCACGCCCAGGCCGAAGGCGCGGCCCTGCTTGAGGAGGGTCAGCAGCGGCGCCTTGGCCGGCGGGACGGCGACCGGTGGAAAGTACCCCGCGATCTCATCCATGTAGAGGACCGCGCGCAGGCTCGTCGTCCCCGACTGCGCCCGCATCCAGGCCAGCGTCTGGTTCAAGAGCAGCGTGACGAAGAACATCCGCTCGGCGTCCGACAGGTGGGCGATCGAGAAGATCGCGACGCGCGGCTTGCCCGACGCCGTCCGCAGGAGCGGTCCGATCTCGAGGGCCTCGCCTTCGAGCCAGCTCGCGAAGCCGGGAGCCGCGAGCAGGTTGTTGAGGTTCATGGCCAGAGCGAAGCGGTCCTTGGATGGAAAGAACGATTCCAGATCCACGACGCCGATCTTCGTGACGGGCGGCGCCTGGATCCGGGCGATCAACGTCTCCAGATCCAGATCCTGCCCCTTCTTCCAGGCGTCCGTCAGGATCGTCGACACAAGGATGTGCTCCCGGCTCTTGAGCGGATCCGCGTCCACGCCCAACAGGGTCAGCAGCCCCGTCGCCGTCGAGGTGACTCTTTCAAGCAGAGCCTCTTCGTCGCCCCGCGCCGCCGGGTCGGGCGCCGCGAAGGACTTGAGGATCGAGACCGGGAGACCGGCCGAGGAGCCCGGCGTGTAGATCGCGAACTCCGCGGCGTCCTTGAGGCGCCGGATCCGCGCCCCGTCCTCGCCCCACTCGGCCAGCCCCTTCTTCCAGAGCTCGGCCTGCTGCTTCGCGTACTCGTCCGGAGTCAGGCCCTTGCGCGCGGCGTCCTCCTCGTTGATCCACGGGCGGAAGTCCTCGGGAGCGAGGTTCGGGAACGTCAGCAACAGGTCGCAGAGATCGCCCTTGGGGTCGATCAGGATCGCCGGCACGCCGTCGATCGCCGCCTCTTCGACGAGCGAGAGGCACAGACCCGTCTTGCCGCTGCCTGTCATGCCAACACACACGGCGTGCGTCACGAGGTCGCGCGAGTCGTACAACAGCAGGTCTTCCTTGCGGTTCTTCTTCGCCAGGTCGTAGGACCGCCCGAGGTAGAAGACGCCGAGCTTCTCGAAGTCCTGCATGGGACGATCATAGCCAGACCGCTGGCCATTTCGGGCCGCCTGTCATATACACTCCGCGAGCTTTTTCCAAGTGGCACCACCACCTTGATCGGCACCCGGCTTGCCAACCGCTACGAGCTTGTCGCCGAGCTCGGGCGCGGCGGCATGGGCGTCGTGTACCGGGCCCGTGATCCGCTGCTGAACCGCGAGGTCGCCGTCAAGCTCGTCTCCTCGACGGACCTGACCTCCGAGCTGGAGGAGCGTTTCCAGCGGGAAGCCCAGGTCGTGGCCCAGATGGACCACCCCGCGATCGTGCCGATCCACGACCTGGGGCGCCACGAGGGATCGCTCTTCTTCGTCATGCCAGTGGTGGGGGGCACGAACCTGCTGCGACTCCTGCGTGATCAGTCGCTTCGCCTGGGCGACGTCGTGGACATCGGCATCCAGGTCGCCGACGCGCTCGAGTACAGCCACGCCCGCGGCGTCGTGCATCGGGACATCAAGCCCGCCAACGTCATGGTCACCCGCGAGGACGGCGCGAGCGTGCGCGTCCGTGTCATGGACTTTGGCCTCGCCCACACGACCACGGAGTCGCGGCTGACCAAGACGGGAACGCTGGTGGGCACGGTCGCGTATCTCTCACCCGAGCAGGTGGCCTCGCGCGCCTTCGACGGCCGCTCCGACATCTACTCGCTCGGCGTCGTCCTCTACGAGTGCCTGGTGGGAGAGCCTCCCTTCACCGGCGAGGTGCAGTCGATCCTCTACCGGATCGTGCACGAGATCCCCCAGCCGCCCCGCAACCTGGGCGCCGAGATCCGGGAGGAGCTCCAGGACATCGTACTGCGCTGCCTGGAGAAGGACCCGCACCGGCGCCCCCAGAAGGCGAGCCAGCTCGCCGAGGCGCTGCGACGGCACCGCGCGAGCCTGCACAGCGACGAGTTCCGGATATCCGTCGTCTCCTCCGCCAGCCGCACGCTGGCGCGGCCCGCGCTGGCCGCCTTCATCGGGCGCGAGAAGGAGTTCGCCGAGCTCCAGCGGCGCTTGAACGCGACGATCGCCGGAGACTGCCAGTTCGCCGTCGTGGCGGGCGAGCCCGGGATCGGGAAGACCCGACTCCTCGAGGAGCTCAAGAACCTCTCGACCGTCCGCAAGATCCCGGTCCTTTACGGCCGCTTCGTCGAGCAGGATCGGTCCTTCTCCTATCAGGGCTTCTACGAGCTCATCCAGGACTACTTCCGGACGCGCGACGCCGCAAGCTCGTCGGCCGGACGCCCGGATTTCTCGGATATCGCCGCGGACCTGATCGGCCTGTTCCCCCAGCTCTCCGAGATCCCCGAGTTGCGCTCGGCCGTCAGCGGCGACTCGCGCATCGCCGCCACAACCGAGGAGAAGAAGGCCGAAGACCGGATCCAGATCTTCGAGCTGCTCGCCCGCGCCCTGACGCGCGTCGCCGGGGGAAAGCCGCTCGTCCTGATCCTGGAGAACCTGCACGGCGCCGAGGTCTCGATCGAGGCGTTGCAGTACATCGTGCGCCGGCTCGGGCCCACTCCCACCCTGATCGTCGGGAGCTACCGCCAGACCGAGACCGACAAGCGCCATCCGCTAATCCGCATGCTCGACTCATTCGCGGACGACCCCCGCTTCGTCTCCGTGACGCTGGGCCCCTTCACCCCGTCCGAGCACCGGGCCCTGGTCGAGTCCCTCGTCGGCGCCCCGAAGGTCGCCGACGAGCTCGCCCAGCGCCTGCGGGACGCGACCGAGGGCAACCCGTTCTTCACCAAGGAGCTGATCCGCTCGCTCATCGACTCGGGCGGCATCGCTCGGGACGACACCGGCGCCTGGAGTTTCTCCAAGGAGGCCGCGATCTCGGCCGACAACCTGCCGGCGACCATTCAGCAGGCCGTCGAAAAGCGCATCGAGCGGCTCCCCGAGGACCTGCGCGAGCTGCTGTCGGTCGCGTCCGTGCTCGGGAAGACCTTCGACTCCCGGGACCTCGAGACGCTGACAGAGAACGCCAAGACCCTCGACGACGACATCGACCGGCTGCTCCGCGAGGGGATCCTGGAGGAGGAGCGGGAGTCTCGCGGAGACCGGCTGACCTTCGCCAGCGGAATCGTGCGCGACGTGCTCTATGCCGCCCTCTCCCGGCGCAAGCGCCGGTCGCTGCACCGCAAGTACGCGGA
>JBASRI010000666.1:0-3223 GCA_049273755.1 Thermoanaerobaculia bacterium | reverse complement strand
ACCTCCAACTCCACCAACTCCAAAAGCTCCGGATCGTCCACCATGTCCGTCTTGTTCAAAAACACCACGATGTACGGCACCCCAACCTGACGCGCCAGCAAAATGTGCTCCCGCGTCTGCGGCATCGGCCCGTCCGCAGCCGACACCACCAAAATCGCCCCGTCCATCTGCGCCGCACCCGTAATCATGTTCTTCACGTAGTCCGCGTGCCCAGGACAATCCACGTGCGCATAGTGCCGCTTGGCCGTCGAATACTCCACGTGCGCCGTGTTGATCGTGATCCCACGCGCCTTCTCCTCCGGCGCATTGTCAATCTGGTCGTACGCCTTCGCCTGCGCCAACCCCTTCTTCGACAAAATCAACGTAATCGCCGCCGTCAACGTCGTCTTCCCGTGATCCACGTGCCCAATCGTCCCAATGTTCACGTGCGGCTTCGACCGATCAAACTTTTCCTTCGCCATTGTTCCCTCTTACTTGCTGCCGACCTTCGCGATGATTTCTTCGCTGACGGACTTGGGGACCTCGTCGTAGACGGCGAACTGCATGGAGTAGTTGCCGCGGCCCTGCGTCATCGAGCGCAGGTTGGTCGAGTACCCGAACATCTCCGAGAGCGGCACGCGCGCGGTGATGACCTGCACGCCGGCCCGCGGCTCCATGTGCTTGATGTGCCCCCGCCGGGAGTTCAGGTCGCCGATGACGTCGCCCATGTAGTCCTCGGGCACCACCACCTCGACTTCCATGATCGGCTCTTTGATGATCGGGTGCGCCTTTTTGGCGGCGTCCTGGTACGCCATGGAGCCGGCGATCTTGAAGGCCATCTCGGAGGAGTCGACATCGTGGAACGAACCGTCGTAGAGCTCGACGTGGACTCCGGTCGTCGGGTAGCCGGCAAGGATGCCGGTCTCCAGAGCTTCCTTGATGCCCTGCTCGATCGGCTTGATGAACTCCTTGGGGATCGCGCCGCCCTTGATCTCGTTGTCGAAGACGAAGTCGTGGCCTTCCTCGGCGGGCTTGATGCGGATCTTCGCCTCGCCGTACTGGCCGCGGCCGCCCGACTGGCGGATGAATCGGCCGTGTCCCTGGGCCTCCCGGGTGATCGCCTCGCGGTAGGCGACCTGGGGCTTGCCGATGTTGGCGCCGACGTTGAACTCGCGGACCATGCGGTCCGTGATGATCTCGAGGTGCAGCTCGCCCATGCCGCGGATGATCGTCTGACCCGTCTCCTTGTCGGTGTGCACCTTGAAGGTCGGGTCTTCCTGCATCAGCTTGCCGAGCGCCATGCCCATCTTTTCCTGGTCGGCCTTGGTCTTGGGCTCGATCGCCACGGCGATGACGGGCTCGGGGAAGTTCATCGCCTCGAGGATGACGGGCTTGTCCTCGTCGCAGATGGTGTCGCCCGTCTGGACGTTCCTCAGGCCCACGGCCGCGGCGATGTCGCCCGCCCAGACTTCCTTGATCTCCTCGCGCTTGTTGGCGTGCATCTTCAGGATGCGGCCGATGCGCTCGCGCGAGTCCTTGGTCGAGTTGAAGACCGAGGAGCCGGCGTCCAGATGTCCCGAGTAGACGCGGAAGAACGCGAGCTGGCCGACGAACGGGTCGGTCATGATCTTGAAGATCAGCGCCGAGAACGGGGCGTCGTCGGACGGGGGCCGCTCGAGCTCGGCCCCGACGTCGTCGTGGCCCTTGATCGGCGGAACGTCCAGAGGCGAGGGCAGGTAGTCCACGACGGCGTCGAGGAGCTGCTGGACGCCCTTGTTCTTGAAGGCCGACCCGCAGACCACCGGCTGGACGTGACCGGCGATCGTCGCGCGCCGCAGAGCGTCCTTGATCTCCTGGGCCTCGACCTTGCCGCCGTGGAGGTACTTCTCGAGCAGCGTGTCGTCGGTCTCGGCGACCGCTTCGACCAGCATCTCGCGGTACTTCTCGGCCTCTTCCTTCAGGTCGGCCGGGATCTGGTGGACGTCGAACGTCGAGCCCTGCGCGTCGTCGTGGAACTCGATCGCCTTCATCGCGACTAGGTCGATGACGCCCTTGTGCTGTGCCTCCGTGCCCCACGGGATCTGGATCGGCGCGGGCTTGGCGTTCAGCTTCGTCTTCATCATCTCGACGCAGCGCGGGAAGTTCGCCCCCACGCGGTCCATCTTGTTGACGAAGGCGATCCGGGGAACGCCGTAGCGATTGGCCTGGCGCCAGACCGTCTCGGACTGGGGCTCGACGCCCGCCACGGCGTCGAAGACCGCGACCGCGCCGTCGAGGACACGGAGCGACCGCTCGACCTCGGCCGTGAAATCCACGTGGCCGGGGGTGTCGATGATGTTGATGCGGACGAGGGGGCTCGGGGGAGCCGAAGGATCCGCCGACCCGGTCGCCTTCCAGTAGCACGTCGTGGCGGCGGAGGTGATCGTGATGCCGCGCTCCTGCTCCTGAACCATCCAGTCCATCGTGGCGGTGCCCTCGTGGACCTCGCCCAATTTGTAGTTGACACCCGTGTAGAACAGGATGCGCTCGGTCGTCGTCGTCTTCCCGGCGTCGATGTGCGCCATGATCCCGATGTTGCGGGTGTCTTTGAGCGACTGGGTGCGGGGCATGATTCTTAAGTCCTGGTTCTACGGTCCGGTTACCAGCGGTAGTGGGCGAAGGCCTTGTTGGCCTCGGCCATCTTGTGCGTGTCGTCCTTCTTCTTCACGGCGCCGCCGCGCAGGTTCGAGGCGTCCAGAAACTCCGCCGCGAGCTTCTCGCGCATCGTCTTCTCGCCGCGCTGCGAGGCGTACTCGATGATCCAGCGGATGGCGAGCGAGGTCCGGCGGTTGGGCCGCACCTCCACGGGCACCTGGTAGGTCGAGCCGCCGACGCGGCGGGATTTGACCTCGAGGGCCGGCTTGACGTTCTCGATCGCCTTCTTGAAGGCCTTCATCGGATCGTCCTGCGTCTTCTCGGCGACCTTGTTCAGCGCCCCGTACAGGATGCCCTCGGCAACGGACTTCTTGCCCTGCGTCATCACGGAGTTGATGAACTTCGTGACGAGCTGAGAGTTGTAGAGCGGGTCCGGAAGGATCTCGCGCTTGGCAACGACTCGGCGTCTGGGCATGCTCTTAAGCCTTCGGGCGCTTGGCGCCGTACTTGGAACGTCCCTGCTTGCGGTTGGCGACGCCGACCGCATCGAGCGTTCCGCGGATGACGTGATAACGAACTCCCGGCAGGTCCTTGACGCGCCCGCCGCGGA
>JBASRI010000658.1:0-5411 GCA_049273755.1 Thermoanaerobaculia bacterium | reverse complement strand
CCTTCGCTGACCTGCAGCACGTCTGAAGAGAGGGATCTCAGGCGAAGGCTGATGGCCCATCCGTGCAGGGGCTCCAGCGCCAGGATCTTCAGAAGGAGCAGGTCGAGGGTGCCTTGGACGAGGTCGTTCGGTTTACTCATATCGGTTTCCTAGGGGAGTCTACGGCATCCTCCTCTCGGTAAGCAAGGGGACCCGGAAGTCAGATACGAAATCCTGGTTTTGAAGTTTCCACCGCAACCGCGCGTCAGGCCTACCCGCCCGGCGAACAGCCAAATCCGGGTTCGTCGGCTACCCTCCGAACTGGTTACCCTTTGAGCCGAACCGGCTTCATTCGGAACGGCGGGGCCAACAAGTTCGGATGGTTGCAGGCCCCCGCAACCTGACCCGCAGACCACGGATCGTGTCGGGGCTTATCTGTGGGCGGCTGCCGGCACTTTCGCCAGAAATTCCTTTGCGGCAGCGATCTCAGGACGATCACGATCCGCATTCTTCCAAAGTGCCAGAAATTCCTTATAGCGTTGTTGGGCCATCCCCTGGTCGCCGGTTGCCTGCGCCGCTTGACCGATTCCGTAAATGGCCTTGGGGCGGCTTGGCGTGCGTTCCAGAGTTTGCAGGAATTGTTCCCGGGCATCAGCGGGACGCTTCAACTCCATCAGCAGCGTACCGAAGAGTTCATGGCCCGGAATAATTGGATAAGGCGGCTGCGAGAGGGTGTCAATCGCGTCTTCAATCGCAACAGCTTCTTTCATCTTTGCCACTGCTTCGTCTGCATTCCCGGCGGCTTTGGCGGCAAACGCTTGCGCCTCTTTCGCCTGCATCATGACGATCTGCTGAACGAACGGATGTTGTCCGGACTCCTTCGCGAGCACAGCCAGTTTTTCTGCCGCAACCTTGGCCCCGGCGGCGTCTTTGTGGGCTGCCGCGGCCATCGTTTCCAGTTGCAATTTCACTGCGATGAAGTCCCGGGAAGGCGCCAGAAGCGGAATCTGCGCAGCACTGCTCCAATCCCCGGCTTCGACAACGTAGCGCGTCAGCATGTCGAAATATCCATAAACGACGCGGTCCGGTAGGGCATAAATGGTGCGCCCGCGCACGTGCCGTGATTGCAGTTCCGAAGTATCCGCCGCCGTTTTCTTATCAGGCAAAGAGTCATACTGCGCGGCAATGATGTCGAGCGTTCGTCGGGCCTCCCGATAGCGGCCTAACTGAAGGTAGGCGTATTCCAAATAGTTGAGCGAGTGAAAATCGCGCAACGCGCCGGATTCTCCGGCACGCTGAACGTCACTTTCAGAGACTTGCCAGGCTCTTTCATTTGTGGCCGCCGACTCATCCCAATATCCGAGACGAGTGAAGATGTGTGAAGGCATGTGCAATGCGTGCGGGACTGCGGCGGCCGTTTTGGCGTAACTGCGTGCCACCGTAAGCCCTCGTTCGGCGTGCACCGGGTCGTCATAGGCATGGATCAGATAGTGCAGCACGCCGGGATGGTCCGGACTGTGGGCGTGGACCTCCTCGAAGAGCTTGGCTGCCTGTGCCTGGCTCTCGAAGCCCCTCGTACCTTCTTTGATTGTCCCCAGAATGGCAAGGCCGTAGAAAAGCTTGGTCTCATCGTCCGGAAAGCCGGCATAGGCTGTCGCCATGGCATCGCGGTAGGCTTCATCGCGGGCGGCCTTTGGTCCCGCGCCGGCGTCCTTGAAGAGGGCAGCAACCGCAGTGAGATACAGCCTCTCGCGCGGAGACACTTCCTTCGCCGCCATTCCCTTTTGCACCAAACCCCACGCCGCAGTCTCGTCGGTGGGCGAAGGTGCGTCCCAGAGGGGATGGTTATACGTCATGGCCGCACCCCAATAGGCCATCGCACACTCCGGATCGTCGCTCGAGACTTGACGGAAGCCGTCCAGCGCGCGCCCATACCAGAAGTTATGCAGTAAGGCTAATGCACGGTCGAACTTTGCAGCCACCGCCGGAGCACATGAAGTGTCCATATGCGCGCGGCCCAGACCCTCTTCAGACACCGGAGAGGCATGCATATGTTCTTGAGCCTCTTGTGCGATACCCGTAGCACAGAGGGACAACACAACAAGGCAACATGTTGCAAAGTGCGCGAAGGACCTCATGGCGACCTCCGTTGCGCGGCAATCCTGGAGCTTACACTCCCCTGGAAGCGTTAGCTCCGACATCTTGGAACGGCTTCAGCGGCTCTCGGACGATGCTGACGTTGTGGCTATCCTTGACAAGACGGTCGCCTTGATGGGCGATGTCAAGCGTTGCCGAAGAGCCACGCTGCAGCGAAGACGAGCGCGCCCCCTCCGACAACCTGCACCAGCGATAGCCATCGGTTCGTGCCGAAGTACCGGTGTCGGATGTACGAGATCACCAGCAGCTCGACACCTACGACGGCATAGGCGACCGTCAGCGCCAGCTGCAGGTTCGATATCAAAAACGGCAGTGTGTGCAACGACCCGCCGAGGAAGGTCATGGCTCCGGTGATGCTCCCGCGTATGACCGGACGTCCGCGCCCCGTGATGGCTCCATCGTCCGAGAGTGCTTCAGAGAAGGCCATGCTGATCCCGGCGCCGGTGGCAGCCGCCATTCCCACCAGGAACGCAGTCATGGGCTGATGCGTCGCGAAGGCCGTGGCGAAGATCGGGGCCAGCGTGGAGACAGCGCCATCCATCAGCCCGGCGAGCCCCGGTTGAACAATCTGGAGAAGGAACCGGCGCGATGAGTCATCGGCCGCTGGGCCCGAGCTCCGAGGCTTCGACTTCGTAGGGTCCATACCGACCTTCCATTGGCGCTCAACCCTGAGCTGCATCGCTTCAAAACCGAAAATGAAATCAGATCACGAAACGCGCCGAGGGCCGCGCCGGAAGCTCTCGAGATATCCGGTGAGCGTGGCATACGCGGGCGAGTTCGAAGGGGGAGCCCAAAGGACACTCCCGGACGCTTCCGGCGCGTGCCCCAGCCGGATAACCGGTTGATCCCCGAGCGTCCGCTAGCGTCCCGAAGCTGGGCCTCTTCTTGCAAGCCGGAGCGCCCCGCACGAGCGGGGCTGGCTGGAATGTTGTTTGCTTGAATTACAGCACGGTTGTTCTGATAGAAGGGGTTTCGGAAGGAGGCCCCCCGGGGCAGCCGGCTCAAACCGCGACGCGTCAGGGGCAGTCCTGCACCGAAGTCTCACAAGTCGCTCGACCTCGATCGCGTCGTCGTCGAGGCGTTGTGCCCCGCCGCACGATTGACCCGCGAACTCGTTTTCCACTCAAGAGGAGGATGAAATCATGAAGGGACAGAAACCAACCACAAACCTCGACTCATCGCGCCGCAGCGTCCTCATCGGGAGCGCTGCCGCCGTGGCCGCCGCGGCGCTCCCGGCAGCGACGGCCCTCGCCAAAGCCCAGGCGGCGGCCTCATCGTCATCCAGCCGCAAGACAGGAGACACGATCACCACCAAAGACGGCACGCAGATCTATTACAAGGACTGGGGCAAGGGGCAGCCCGTGGTCTTCAGCCATGGCTGGCCGCTCGACGCGGACGCCTTCGAAGACCAGATGTTCTTCCTGGCCCCCAAGGGATACCGATGCATCGCCCATGATCGCCGGGGCCACGGCCGCTCGAGCCAACCCTGGGACGGCAATGACATGGACCACTACGCCGACGACCTCGCAGCGCTCGTCGAGGCTCTCGACTTGAAGAACGCGATCCATGTCGGCCATTCGACGGGCGGAGGCGAGGTCGCCCGCTACATCGGGCGCCACGGGACCAAGCGTGTGGCCAAGGCCGTGTTGATCAGCGCCGTTCCGCCTCTGATGCTGAAGACGCCAGCGAATCCAGGCGGCACGCCGATCGAGGCGTTCGACAAGCTACGCGCCGCCGTTCAAGCCGACCGCTCACAATTCTGGAAGGACCTCAGTCTGCCGTTCTACGGCTACAACCGGCCGGGCGCGAAGATCTCGGAAGGGGTGCGCGAGTCGTTCTGGCTTGCAGGAATGATGGCCGGCTTTCCGGCGTCTTACTTCTGCATCAAGGCGTTCTCCGAAACGGACCTGACGGAAGATCTCAAGAAATTCGACGTCCCGACTCTGATCATGCACGGCGACGACGACCAGATCGTGCCGATCGCCGATGCGGCCCTTCTCTCGTCCAAGATCGTCAAGGGCGCCAAGCTGAAGGTCTACCCGGGCTTCCCTCACGGAATGTGCCAGACGCACAAAGATCAGATCAACGCGGACCTTCTGGCCTTCATCAAGAGTTGACGCCGCGATCCATCACTCAGCTCTCGTCCTGAGAGGTCGGAGGTGGCCATGCGAGTCGCACGAGGGATCTCTCAGTCCCTCTGCTTCGTATCATTGCTCTTGACCTGCTGCGCGCTCCCAGCGCAGACAGAAGAGCCTCGCGTTCGGAACATCGCTCTGGTTCACGGCGCCTGGGTCGATGGTTCCGGCTGGAAAGGCGTTTACGACATTGTCGTCAAGGATGGCTACAACGTCACCATCGTCCAGGAGCCGCTGACGTCGTTCCAAGAAGATGTCGCCGCGACGAAGCGTGTCCTTGCTCTACAAGATGGTCCCTGCATTCTTGTCGCTCACAGCTATGGGGGAGCCGTAATTACCGATGCTGCTTTGCGGCGACGCGCTCGAGACCTGACCGAAGGGGGGAGATCCTGATGCCCTCAGCGCTTGCCGCGGGAGTGGCCGCTCCCGAATTTCAGTTGAACTCCACACCGGACCAGAAGGTGAAGCTGTCGGATTTCCGAGGCAACCCGGTCATCCTAGCGTTCTACCCGGCCGACTGGAGTCCCGTGTGCGGCGACCAGATGTCGCTCTACAACGAGATCCTTGGGGAGTTCCGGCGCCATCGCGCGCAGCTGCTCGGGATCTCGGTCGACGGCGCCTGGTGCCACCGGGCCTTCGCCGAATCGCGCAAGCTCCACTTCCCTCTGCTGGCGGATTTTGAGCCGAAGGGGAGCGTGGCGCGCGCCTTTGGCGTCTACCGAACGGGCGACGGGACCTCCGAGCGGGCTCTCTTCGTGCTCGACGGCGGGGGAGTCGTGCGCTGGTCGTACGTGTAGCCCCTCGGCGTCAACCCGGGTGCCGACGGGATTCTCGAGGCGCTCGAAAAGCTGAGCGGACTAAAGGAGAAACCGTGAGCCGTCTGACGCCTCCCGTCTCCGAGGCCGACCACCGTTCCGGACCCGACGACGCCCCGGTCACGCTCGTCGAATACGGGGATTTCGAATGCCCCAGCTGCGGGGCCGCCTACCCGATCGTGGAAGGCGTGCGCAGGAGGATGGGATCGCGCCTGCGGTTCGTCTTCCGCAACTTCCCGCTGACGCAGATGCATCCCCACGCGATGCGCGCCGCGGAGGCGGCGGAGGCGGCCGGCGCCCAGGGCAAGTTCTGGCAGATGTACGG
>JBASRI010000632.1:0-4740 GCA_049273755.1 Thermoanaerobaculia bacterium | reverse complement strand
GCGCTGGCCGGCGCGGCGCTCGTCGGGTGGGTGGCATTTCGAACGGGCGAGAAGACCGGCCACGTTCCGCCGCCTTCGTTTCGCCCGTTGAGTTTTCAGCGTGGAGAGGTCGGTGAAGCTCTCTTCGCTCCCGACGGGCAGACGATCATCTACTCCGCGGCCTGGGAAGGCCGTCCGATGGAAGTCTTCATTCACCGGGTCGAGAGCCCGGAGTCTCGCCCCTTCGGGCTCGCCGGTGCCGAGGTGCTGGCGGTGTCCCGAACGGGCGAGATGGCTGTGTCTCTGAACCGGCACGTCGTGATCCCCTTCACCCGAACCGGTCGACTCGCCCGCATGTCGATGGCAGGCGGCGCTCCCCGCGAGATCCTCGACGACGTGGAGTGGGCCGATTGGGCGCCCGACGGTCAGAGCCTTGCGATCGCACACGAGGCCGGCGTGCGCCACCGACTCGAGTACCCCATCGGGAAAGTCCTCTTCGAGACGGACGGGTGGATCGGCCATCCTCGTGTCTCGCCGAAAGGAGATCTCGTCGCGTTCATCGACCACCCGGTCCTGCGCGACGACGGCGGCTCGATCGCCGTCGTGGACCGCAACGGAAAGAAAACGAAGCTCACGGCGGTGTACGAGTCGGCACAGGGCCTCGCCTGGGCCCCCGGTGGCCGAGAGATCTGGTTCACCGCGGTGGAGGAAGGGCAAAACCGCGCGGTTCATGGAGTGAATCTCTCCGGTCACGATCGCTTGATCGGGCGCATCCCCGGCGTTAGCACCCTCAAGGACATCTCGAACAACGGCCGTGTCCTGATGGCCAGCGATCTCGTGCGTATGGGAATTCTCGGCCGGCGGCCGGGGGATTCGAAAGAGAGCGAGCTTTCCTGGCTCGACTATTCGCTCGTGGCCGACATCTCTTCCGACGGCGGCGCGATTCTCATCACCGAGGCAGGCGCAGGAGGCGGTCCCGGGTATTCCGCATACCTGCGAAAGACCGATGGATCGCAAGCGGTGCGAATCTCCGGAGGATCGGCGCAGGCCTTGTCTGCGGACGGCGCATGGGCCCTCTCCATCCTTCATCCCGCCACCGACGCGACGCTCGTGGCCGTTCCCACCGGCGTGGGAGAGACCCGAACGTTTCCGAAAGACGACCTCCGCGTGCTCGCGGCGGACTGGTTTCCGGATGGGAAGCGAATCCTGATGACGGCGACGGAGCCGGGCCGGGGGACGCGCCTCTATGTCCGCGACTTTGCAGGGGGCAAGGCACGCCCCCTCACGCCGGAGGGATACCGGCACTTCCAACGAGCCGTCTCACCCGACGGGAGGTCCGTCGCCGCGCGTGGCCCGGACCGAAGGATCTACCTCTACCCGCTCGACGGGGGCGAGCCGCAGCCGCTCGCCGGACTGGCGAAGGACGACGTCCCGGCCCGATTCGATCGGGAAGGCCGGTCGCTGTATATCTATCGGCTCGGAGACATTCCTCTGAAGGTCTATCGCTATGAGATCTCTACGGGGCATAAGGAGCCGTGGAAGGAGATCAGCCCGAGCGATATCGCGGGGCTCAACGCGATCAACCGGTTCGTGCCGACCCCCGACGGGCAGACGTATGCCTACAGCCATTTCCGCACCCTCTCCTCCCTCCAGCTGGTCGAGGGCCTGAAGTGATCCGCGGATAGAATCCGCGCGACCCGATGAGCCTCTCCCCCGGCACGAAGCTTGGCCCCTACGAGATCCTGTCGCCGATCGGCGCGGGGGGGATGGGGGAGGTGTATCGCGCGAAGGATCCGCGGCTGTCGCGGGAGGTGGCGATCAAGGTTCTCCCGGCCTCGTTCTCGCAGGATGCCGATCGGCTCAAGCGGTTCGAGTCTGAGGCGCGGGCAGCGGGGGTCCTGAACCATCCGGGCATCACGGCGGTCTACGACTTCGGGACGCAGGACGGCTCTCCCTACATCGTGACGGAGCTACTGGAAGGGGAGACGCTGCGAAGCCGCCTGGGGGCGGGAGCGATTTCGCCCCGCAAGTCGCTCGAGTATGCGGTGCAGATGGCGCGGGGTCTGGCGGCGGCGCACGAGAAGGGGATCGTGCACCGGGACCTGAAGCCCGAGAACGTGTTCCTGACGAAGGACGGGCGGGTCAAGATCCTGGACTTCGGGCTGGCGAAGCTGAAGATGGACGGCGCGGAGTCCGGCCACACCGACATGCAGACGGTCTCCGGAGGCACGCAGCCCGGTGTGGTTCTTGGGACGATGGGCTACATGTCGCCCGAGCAAGTGCGCGGCAAGACCGCGGATAAACGTTCCGACATCTTCTCGTTCGGCACGATTCTCTACGAGATGCTTTCGGGGCAGCGGGCGTTTCGCGGCGACACGGCAGCGGACACGATCACCGCGATCCTGTCGAAGGAGCCGCCGGACCTCTCGCAGACGAACAAGGAGATCCACCCGGGACTGGACCGCATCGTGCGGCACTGCCTGGAGAAGAACCCGGAGGAGCGCTTCGAGTCGGCCCGCGATGTCGCTTTCGATCTGGAAACGCTGTCGGGCGTGTCGTCACCGACGCTGACGGGCGTGCGGGTCCTGCCGGCGGAACGAACCCGCCGGCCCTGGGCCCTCCTGGCTCTGGCGGCCGTTCTCGGCGCGGCCCTCGCAAGCCCGTTCGTGTATTCGGCCGGCAAGAAGGCCGGCTTCGTGAATCCGCCGGAGTTTCACCAGATTACGTTCTCTCGCGGCGAGGTGGGGGGATCCCTTTTCGCCCCCGACGGACAGACGATCGTGTACTCCGCGGGCTGGGAGGGCAAACCGTTCGAGATTTTCATCAATCGTCCCGAGAGCCCCGAGTCCCGGCCCTTCGGCCTGGGCACGGCCGAAGTGCTCGCGATTTCGAAATCCGGAGAGATGGCAGTCTCGCTCAATCGGAGACAGGAACGCCCGTTCACGCGCACGGGGAGACTCGCGCGGATCTCGATCGCCGGTGGAGCGCCGCGGGACATCCTCGACGAGGTCCAACTCGCCGACTGGAGCCCGGACGGCCAGAGCCTCGCCATCGTCCGCGACGTCGGCGTCAAGAACCGTCTCGAGTTCCCTATCGGGAAAGTGCTCTTCGAGACGACCGGATGGATCGGCCACCCGCGCGTTTCCCCGAAAGGAGACGTCGTGGCCTTTCTCGACCATCCTTACCAGAACGACGATGGCGGGAGGGTGGCGGTCGTCGACGCTGCGGGCAAGAAGAGAGACCTCACGCCGCTGTACGCCACGGCGCAGGGTCTCGCCTGGACTCCGGATGGCGGCGAAATTTGGTACACGGCGGCGGAAGGCGGGTTCAATCGGGCCGTCCATGCCGTGACGCTCTCGGGCACGATGCGTCTGGTGGGCCGCGTGCCCGGAATCAGCACGATCCGGGACATCTCCAAAGACGGGCACGTGCTCATGACCAACGAGAGCGCGCGGCTCGGCATCCTCGCGCGCGGTCCAGGGGACGAGAAGGATCAAGAGCTCTCTTGGCTCGACTATTCGCTGGTGACCGACATCTCTTCCGATGGTCGAACGATTCTCATCACCGAGTCCGGGGAAGGCGGAGGGCGCGGCTACTCCGCATACTTGCGGAAGATCGACGGCTCGCCCGCGATTCGGCTCGGAGCCGGAGCCACGGAGGCCTTCTCTCCCGACGGCGCCTGGGCGTTGTCTCTGACTCAACTCGAGGAGCCCAAGATCGTCCTTCTACCGACGAGCGTCGGCGAGCCGCGGACGCTGTCCCGCGAGGGGACCGATCCCGTCAACGCCGACTTCCTCCCCGACGGCAAGCAGATCGTCTTCACGGCGAGCGAACCCGGAAGGGGGCTGCGCATCTACGTGCGCGACCTCTCGGGCGGAAGATCCCGGGCGCTGACGCCCGAGGGTTATTCCCTGTACCGCGGAGCGATCACGCCGGACGGGAAGTTCGCCACGGTCAGCGGTCCGGACCGCAAGCTCTATATTTACCCGCTGGCCGGCGGTGAGCCGACGGCGCTGCCCGGTCTGACGATGAACCATCGACCCATTCGGTTCTCGCCCGACGGCAAGACACTCTACTTGCAGGAGGCGTCGACGGTGCCCATGAAGATATTCCGCTACGACATGGCTTCCGGAAGGCTGGAGCCCTGGAAGGAAGTCATGGTCGCCGATGCGGCCGGTCTGAACAGCATCAGCCGCTTCGTCACCACGCCGGACGGCAAGGCATACGCGTACAGCTATCTCCGGATCCTGTCGTATCTCCAACTGGTTGATGGAATGAAGTGATACGGGACCGGTGGTTTTTCTCGGAACTCCCCTCTCTTCGGCGGGAGCCGTCCACCGGAGGCAGGCCCCCAGTCGAGGCAACACCGGCGTGAGCCGGTGGTATCGGGTCGGTGTGAGGGGCGCTCACCGACGGTCGCTCGCGAAGTTACTTCTTCGACGATAGCCCCCCTCACCCTCGCCCGATACCGCCGTGCTGCGCACGGCGTTCCCTACTGCCGGGGGTCTGCCTTCGGTGGTCGGGTCCCCCCGGCGGGCGGAGAGGGTCACGTACCTCGTCGAAGGGTTGCGGTGATCTCCGGTTAGAATCGCCGCCGCCGGATGACCGTCTCTCCCGGAACCAAGCTTGGCCCCTACGAGATCCTCGCGCCTCTGGGCGCCGGCGGGATGGGGGAGGTCTACCGGGCGCGCGACGAGCGCTTGAAGCGCGACGTCGCGATCAAGGTTCTGCCGGCGGAGCTGGCGGCGGACCCGGAGCGCC
>JBASRI010000631.1:0-3723 GCA_049273755.1 Thermoanaerobaculia bacterium | reverse complement strand
CGCGAGGAGGTCGCCATCGAGACACCCGGCGGCTTGTCGAGCGCGAGGACGTCGTCGTTCTCGAAGAGTCTCAACGGCTCTGAAAGTGGTCGTACACGATGCGTGAGATCTCCCCGCCCGTCCGGAGCGCCTCGTTGTCGACGCTCGCGCTCTTGTCGCGGATGCGGCGGGCGCAGATCGCGATCACGTAGCGCGCCTTCGGGCCCTTCACGTATCCGGCGTCGTTGCGCGCGTCGCCGCGGAATCCCTTCGCGTCGGGCAGCTTCTCCGCGTCCCAGCCGGTCTTGTTGGCGACGAGGATCTCGTCGCGCTCGAAGGGCAGGGAGCGGGGAATCATCGCGCGGTCCTGCTGATCGGCGAGAATGGCGATCATCGCGTCGCACGCCGCGCGGGAGACGACCTTGCCTTCCGCGATGAGCGCGAGCAGGCGGCCGGCCTCGCGCGGCGTCGTCGAGCCCAGGCCGAACTCCTTCTCCTCTTCGGGCAGGACGTCCGCCTTTCCGTCGCGAAAGGTCGGCCGATAGAGCCGCGTCTTCGGGAGACCGAGCGTGTCGAGGAGCGCGTCCACGCTGGCCGTGCCGACGAGCCCGATCAGAAGGTTCGTCGCCGTGTTGTCGCTGTAAGCGATCATGAAGCGGAGCAAGTCCGAGACCGTCAACGGTGTGCCACCGTGAAGCATGTTGAGCGGAACGGTCTCGTCGCCCGCCTTCTCGGTGTCCTGGAGGACGACGACCTGGTCCTTCCGCAGCTTGCCGGCTTGGATCTGGCGAAAGACGTCGGCCATCACGGCGACTTTGATGAGGCTCGCCGTCGGGAAACGCGTGTCGGCGCCGACCGCGATCTCCTCGCCCGTGTCCAGGTTCCTGGCGTAGACGCCCATCGTGCCGTGGAAGGCGCGGATCTTCTCGGCGATCCGCGCTTCGACGGCGGAAGATCCCGGGGGAGCAGACAGCAGAGCCGCCAGGACGAGCGTCACGCGCGCATGTTAGCCCCTCCGCCGGCGGTATGATCCGGCGAAGCTCGCATGCCTCTCTCCGCCGCCACCCGCCTCGGGCCTTACGAGATCCTCGCCCTGCTCGGTGAGGGAGGGATGGGCGCGTTCTGGTGATTAACGGGCGCGAGCTGCTGAAGGAATAGATGCCACTCCCGCCCGGCGCGCGCCTCGGCCCGTACGAGATCCTGGCGCCGTTGGGCTCGGGCGGAATGGGCGACGTCTACAGGGCTCGCGACACCCGGCTCGGCCGGGTCGTCGCCATCAAGGTGCTGCCCGAGGCGCTCTCGGAGGACCGCGAGCGTCTCGCACGATTCGAGACGGAAGCGCGCGCCGCTTCGGCGCTGAACCATCCGAACATCGTCACGATCTATGACGTCGGGAGCGGCGAGACCGGCGCCTACCTCGCGATGGAGCTGGTCGAAGGCAAGACGTTGCGGGAGCTGCTCGCAGGCGCGCTTGCGCCGGCGAAGGTCTTTGCGATCGTTGCGCAGGTCGCCGACGGGCTCGCGGCGGCTCACGAAGCCGGGATCGTGCATCGGGACTTGAAGCCCGAGAACGTCATGGTGCGCGGCGACGGTCTCGTGAAGATCCTGGACTTCGGCCTCGCCAAGTCGGTGCCGGTCACCGGCGCAGCGGCCGGCGCGACGCAGGCGCCGACACAGACGAGCCTTACGGAGCCGGGGGTCGTCCTCGGCAGCGTGGGCTACATGTCGCCCGAGCAGGCGGCCGGCGGGACGGCGGACTTGCGGTCGGACCAGTTTTCCCTTGGAGCGATCCTGTACGAGATGGTGACGGGCCGCCGGGCATTCCAGCGCGCCACCGCCGTCGAGACGCTGTCAGCGATCCTGCGCGAGAATCCTCCGCCGATTGCGGCGTCCCACCCCGAGACGCCGGAGCCGCTGCGCTGGGTGATCGAGCGGTGCCTCGCCAAGGACCCGGGGGAGCGCTACGCGTCGACGCGGGACCTCGCCCGGGATCTTTCCCGGTTGCGCGAGCGACCGGCCGAAACCGGGGTCTCTCCGACCGCGCGCGCCCCGAAGCGGGTGGCGGCGCGCGTCGTTGCGGCGGCCGTGGTCCTGGCCGGAATCCTCGCCGCCGGTCTCCTCCTGCTTCGAAGCCGCACGCGCCAGGACGCGGGATCTGGAGACGGCGCCTCGATCGCCATCCTCCCGTTCCAGAACCTCGGAGGCCGCAAGGAGGACGAATACTTCTCGGACGGCATGACGGAGTCGCTGATGACGGGCCTGGCCCGCGTCCCCGGCCTCCTCGTGATCGCCCGTAACAGCGCGTTCCAGTATAAGGACCGCACGGCCGATGTCCGAGACGTCGGAAAGAAGCTCGGTGTGCGCTACGTGCTGGAAGGCAGCGTTCAGCGCGCCGGAGACTCCGTGCGCGTCAACGCGCAGCTCGTGGACTCGAGGACCGGCTATCACCTCTGGGCGGACACCTTCGACCGGCCGCTGAAGGACATCTTTGCCCTGCAGGACGACATCTCCCGCCACATCATCGGTTCGCTGAAGCTCGCTCTGACGCCCGGCCTCGTCGGGACTCCGTCGGCTCCGACGAAGAGCCTCGAGGCCTATGACGCCTACCTCCGCGGGATGCACTACCTCCATCAGATGGATCAGAGGGAGCACGAGTACGCCATTCGCATGCTCGAGCAGGCGGTCAACCTCGACCCCGGCTTCGCCGCCGCGCATGCGGCACTCGCCCGCGCCTACGTCAGCAAGTTCTTCAACCTCGAACCGGACCCCGAGTTGAAGCGGAAGGCCGGGCAGGAGATCGAGAAATCGCTGGCCCTCGACCCGAATCTCGCCGAGGCCTACGTCGCCCGCGGCGACCTCGCGTGGACGCTGGCCAACGGGTTTCCTCACGAGGAAGCGATCCGCGACTTTCGAAAGGCCCTCGAGATCAACCCGAACCTGGCCGATGCGCGTAGGGCGTTGGGGCGGGTGTACATGCACGTCGGCCTTCTGGAAAAGGCGACCGAGCAGTGGAACATCGCCCTTCGGGTCGACCCGGGCGATCTCTGGGTGATCTACCGGATGGCCGGTCTGAGTCTTTTCGACGGGCAGCCGGAGCGGGCGCTCCAGGAGCTGCGAGAGCACCCCGAGATCGAAAACTCGCAGGACGCGGTCCTGGCGCTGCTCTGGCTGCGCCGCGACGCCGAGGCGTCCCAGGTCATGGAACGGATCCTGAAAAACCCCCCCGAAACGGAAGTGCACGCCACGCACGCCGTCCTGCTCGCCCGGAGGGGTGATCGAAAAGGAGCCGAGGAGGCGATCGCCGGTTCGATTCAGCTGGGCAAGGGCCTGGGACATTTTCATCATGCCGAGTACGACATCGGCACGGCCTACGCGACGATGGGCGAAAAGGTGGAGGCGCTTTCCTGGCTGCGCCGCGCGGCCGCCGACGGCTTCCCGTGCTACCCGCTCTTCCGGAAGGACCCGCTTCTCGATCCGCTCCGGACCGATCCCGCCTTCAAAGCCTTCCTCGAGGAGATGAAAGCCGACTGGGAACGGCGCCGCTCCACGCTCTGAAACGGCCTGTTGTAGGCTCTCCGCAGCCTTGCCTCTGACCGCTTCCGTCGCTTCGCTTACTCGGAGCCTGCGCCCTTCGGGCGCACCGGCTTGCGGCTCGCGCGGGTGCGCGCTCGACCGCAAGCCTGGTCCCTCGTTGCGCTTCGCTCCCGCGGCGCGAACCTCCTCCCTCCCTTCGGTCGGGAGACT
>JBASRI010000624.1:0-2482 GCA_049273755.1 Thermoanaerobaculia bacterium | reverse complement strand
GCTCGGGAGTCGGCGCGAGCGTCGGCGGCGCCACCGCCGCGCCCGACGAGGGAACCTCGGTCGCGACGGCCGTAGGCTCCGCCGCACGAACCGGCGGGACGGTCGGTTCGCGCGCCGGAAATCGCAGCAGGACGGCGGCGAGGACCGCAGCGATGACTCCGCCCGCAGCCCAGAGCCACGCGGATCTCCGCCGCGGAGGCAGCGGCACCTGCGCGTGAGGGGCGCGCTCCGGGCGCGGGGCCGGCGAGCTCACGAGCCTCTTCGCCCGGGACGGGGGCGCGACCTCGGTCTCGTCGCGGCTGCTGCGTGCGGCTCCCGTGTCGAGAGGATGCGGCACCGGCGGGGTCGGTGTCTTCCCGCCGAACTGGAGGTCGATCCGGTCCTGCGCGCTGGGCGTGACGGCTCCCAATCTCACGTCCGTGGACGGCCGGACCGAGCGGATGAAGACCCGGGTCTCCTCGACCTCCTCGGGCTTCACGTAGCGCCGGCGCAACGTCAGAATCTCCCGGTCGAACATCTCCGCGTTGGCGTACCGGTCGTCGCGGTTCTTCTGGAGCGCCTTCAGCACGACTCCGCGAAGCTCCGTCGGGATCCGGCCCTGCGGGTCCGACTCCGAGAAGGGCCGCGGCGGCGCGAAGACGTGCGCGCGCAGGAGCTCGACGACGGTCTCGCCCTCGAAGGGCAGCATGCCGGTCAGCAGCTCGTACATCACGATGCCGAACCCGTAGAGGTCGCTGCGGCCGTCGAGCTTGGTCCCTCGCGGCAAAGAGCCGTACTGCTCGGGAGAGGCGTACCTGAGCTTGCCGAGAAAGACGCCGGTCGCCGTGGCGTCGATCGGCCCGTCGGTGACCTTGGCGATCCCGAGGTCGATGAGCTTGACGAGCGGAGCGCCCTCCTCGTCCTGGGTCAGCATGATGTTGTCGGGCGCGACGTCGCGATGCACGATGCCCTTGCGGTGCAGGTAGCCCAGCGCCAGCAGCGATTGGTGCGCGACCTCGAGGGTCAGCGCCAGCGACGGCATGCCTTTCAGCTTCAGGAGCTCCGAGAGGCTGACGCCCTGGATGTACTCCATGACCAGGTACGCCATCCCGTCCGGGTCCAGGGCGAAGTCGTGGATCGTGCAGATGTTGGGGTGCTTGAGGCGCGTGGCCGTCCGCGCCTCTTCCGTGAACCGGCGCCGCAGGTCGGCGTCCGCGACCACGTTCGGCTTCATGACCTTGACGACGCGGACCTCGTCGAGCAGACGGTGGCGCACCCGGTAGATGGACCCCATCCCGCCCTCGCGGATCTTGTCGAGGATCTCGTACTTGCCTTCGAGCAGAGTCCCGGGCTGCGTCACCGGCGTCCCACCCCCAGAGCGGCCAGGCGCCGATTGTAGACCGCGGCCTCTTCCCAGGGCAGGCCGGGGTGCGCCGCCGGAGAGGTCACGGAGCCGTGCGGGATCGGCCCTCGATCTTGCGGTAAATCCAGTACGAGTAGACGATCGGGATGGTCGTCGCCGCGCCGATCGCGCCCACGAGGACCGGAAACGAGAGCCCCACGAAGCCCGAGACGGCGATCAGGATCCCGGCGGCGACGAAGAGCTTTCCCGCGAGCCGGTGCGTTCGGTACCAGACTTCTTCGTTGGCGAGGGTCCACGGCGTGCGGATTCCCGCGAAGAAGTTGCGCGTGATCTTGCCGAGAAAATTCCCGATCACGACGAAGAGCAGGCCCATCGCCGCGATCACGACGCGGTTCGACAAGGGCCGGCCGGTCCGCGCGGAATCGAAGACGAGAACCTCGACGAGCAGCAGAAAGGCCAGCATCGCCAGGCGCAGGATCTTCCACGTCGCGGCGAAGGGCTCCATCTCGAAGCCGCGCGGAGAGATCCGCGGCAGCACGAGAAGAAGCAGCCAGACGCCGAGCATGACGAGGGGCATGAGGAAGACGCCCCAAACCTTCGGCAAATGGGCGTCGGGGCTTCCGTCGATGCCGAAATGGGAGGGCATCGGATCGGGCAGCACCCGGTACATTGCCGCGGCGAGCGCAAAGCCCGCCAGAATCAACAGCCACGAGGCGACATCCGCGAACGAGCGTTTCACCGGCGACCTCCTCCGGCCCGATCCAGGCGGAAGAGCTCCGCCAGGGTGGCCGCGACGTCCTCGAACACCGTGGAGTTGACCGAGTACACGATCTGCTGGCCGCGCCTCTCCGAGCGGATGAGGTCCGCAGCCTTCAAGACGTTGTAGTGGTGGGACAGCGACGCCATGCTGATGTCGAAGTCTTCGGAGATCTCGCCGGCGGTCTTCGACCCGCCCTTCAGAAGCGAAAGGATCTTGCGCCGCTGGGGATCGGAGAGGGCGTGAAAGACTTCCTGCATCTTCGACATCGGCCGCCGAAATGTTTAGACGTTTAGGCAAACATCAAAATATACTCGAGACCGGCTCCTGTCAAGCGCATGCGGACGTCCTACTGCGCTGCCGCGAGCGCACGGACGGAGACC
>JBASRI010000613.1:0-1975 GCA_049273755.1 Thermoanaerobaculia bacterium | reverse complement strand
CGCCACGGCAGCCCAGAGAAAACCGAGAGCGCCGGCGCCGTAAACCAGCAGGGTCCCCGCCGGAGCACGCAGCCGGTTCCAGCCATGGAGCACGGAGGCCAGCGGGTCCACGAACGCCGCGGCCTCGTCCTCGAGCGACTCGGGAAGGCGGTGGAGATTCGCGGCGACGACGCTCGCCGGCACAAGGACGTATTCGGCGAAGGCGCCCCACATGCGGTCGGCGTGGCCGGCCGCGCAAAGGTTCGCGCGCCCGGCATGGCAGTCGGCGCAGCGCCCGCAGGGTCCCGAGATCCCCGGCACGACCCGCTCGCCGGCCTTCCAGGCCGTCACCCCGGCGCCGACCTCGGCGATCTCGCCCGAGAGCTCGTGCCCCATCGTCAACGGCGGACGGATCCGCGCGTGGCCCCGCGCCAGGATCTTCAGGTCGGTGCCGCACGTCAGCGCGGCTCGCATGCGGAGCACCACCTCGCCCGGACCGGCGCGCGGCCGAGGGAGATCCCGTTCCTCGAAGTGCCCGACGCGATCCTGGACGAAGGCGCGCACGCGGGTCGGTTCGCGGACTACGACTTGCGCGCCCCGACGAACCGCGCGAGCTCCGGGAGAACGCCGCCGGCGCCCGGCAGCGCCGACGCCGCGGCGACCGCCTCTTCGACGTTCTCGGCCAGGAGCTGGCGCGAGCGCTCGACACCCCAGACGACCGGGAACGTCGCCTTGCCGGCGGCCGCGTCCTTGTTCGAGGCCTTGCCCAGCGTGGCGGCGTCGGACTCGACGTCGAGCAGGTCGTCCTTGATCTGGAAAGCCAGGCCGATCCGGCGCCCGTAGAGGTCGACCAGGCTCAGCGTCGCCTCGTCCGCCCCGGCGAGAATCGCGCCGGCCAGGAGCGAGGCGCGCATCAGCTTGCCGGTCTTGTTCTCGTGGATGCGGGTCAGAAGCTCCGCCGTCGGGGCCAGCTCCTCTTCGGCCTCGAGGTCCCCCATCTGGCCGCCGATCATCCCGCGCGTCCCGATCGCGTCCACGACCGTCTCGAGCACGCGCACCTTCGCGGCGGCGAAGCGCTCCCCCTTCGGGTACGCGGCGAAGACCCCCAGGCCGTGGGTCAGAAGCGCGTCGCCGGCCAGGATGGCGGTCGCCTCGCCGAAGACGACGTGGCACGTCGGGACCCCGCGACGCAGGTCGTCGTTGTCGAGAGCCGGCAGGTCGTCGTGGATGAGCGAGTACGTGTGGATCATCTCGAGGCCGCAGGCGGGCTCGAGGACGTCGGAGGCGGGGGCGCCGAGCACCTCGGCAGCCGCCAGGCAGAGGATCGGGCGCAGGCGCTTGCCGCCCGCGAAGACGGAATGGCGGATGGCGCGGTGGAGGTTCGACGGCCACGCGTCGTCTGACGGCAGCAGACGGTCGAGCGCCGCATCCACATCGGCGCGCCGCCGCGCCAGATATCCGACGATCGCCTGGGCGGGGGCGTCAGTTCCGGCGATCATCATCCTCCTCGAGGCCGCTGTCGGGCTCGAAGGGCTCGGTCTTCCACTCCTCGGCGGATTCCTTCAGGACGATCTCGACGGATTTCTCGACCTCCGTGAGGCGAGCGTCGCAGAACCGTGCGAGCTCCATGCCTTCCTGGAAGAGGGCGAACTGCTTCTCGAGCCCGCGGTCCTCGCCTTCGAGTTCCGCGACGATCGCTTCGAGACGCGCCAGGGCCTCTTCGAAGCTCCGCTCTTTCTTCAAGCGTGCCGTCACGAATCTTCCCCTTCCTCGCGAAAGAGAGGGCCTTCGTCGAGACGCCTGCCCCCGTCGCGCACGACCGCGCCCAGCTCGCCCTCGTGGAGGCGGATGCGGATGCGCTCACCCGTCGACACCGTGCTCGCCGCCAGGATGGGGGCGAGGGAGCCCTCCCGGTAGGCGACGGCATAGCCCCGGGCGAGGACGGCCAGCGGCGACAGGATGCCGAGTTTCTGCGCGAGCTCGGACAGCCGGGCCC
>JBASRI010000013.1:0-5358 GCA_049273755.1 Thermoanaerobaculia bacterium | reverse complement strand
ATCGACCAGGCTCAGCACGGGAATGTCGAAGGCGTCGCAGAGCTGCATGAACCGCGCGCCCTTGTCGGCTCCGTCCGAGTCGAGCTCCTTGCCCTGCTCCTGCTTGAGATCCACCTCGATGCCCTGCTTGTTGCGGTGCAGGCTGACGAAGTACGCGGTCTCGCCGCCCGGCAGCGGCGTGCCCCACGCGCGCGCGATGTCACCCGCGCCCTTGGGCTCGAGCTTGATCACGCGCGCGCCGAAGTCGGCGAGCATGGTGGAGCAGAAGGGGCCGGCGACGGCGTGGCTCAGATCGATGACGGTGACATCTTCGAGCGGCAGGCGCATGGGGTCCGTCTCCTCGCGGCCCATGGTAGCCTACCGGCCGCTGCGGTAGGCGCCTCGTGATACACATACGGCATGCCGTGCCGTGCGATGACCTCATGAGGAGCACGCCATGTCCGACTTCCCCGAGTGTCTGCTGATCGTCACCGTCGAGGTCGACGCCTCGGTCGAGACCGAATGGAATCGGTGGTACGACACCGTTCATCTGCCGGATGCGCTCAGGTGTCCCGGCTTCAGACGTGGCCGGCGCTACGTCTCCTCTGGTGACATCTCGGAAAGCACGTCCGGCAAGGTCGAGCGGACGGTGCGCCGGATCTACACGACGATCTACGAGCTCGACAGCCCGGCCGCCGTCACCACCCCGGAGTTTCACGCCATGCGTGGCTGGTACCAGTTCGCGCCGCACGTCCGCTCGCGCACGCAAGTGATCGTCCCGGTCCGGAACTGATCGGTCGGCTCACCGACGCGCTCGTATCGCACGATCTCTCGCGACGCGCGCTCTGGAGTGTGCTAAAACCGTGGCCATGATTTCCGTGTCTCGCATCGCACTCGCTGCCCTCGCCGCCTGCGCCGTGCTGCCGTGGATCAGCTCGGCGGACGAGAACGTGACGCCCAAGCTCTTCTTCACCGACAGCGAGATCAAGATCATTCTCTCCCACGGACCGTGGCCGGCGCCTGCCCCGCGCGACCCGACCAACCGAGTGTCTGGAAAACCGGATGCGATCGAGCTCGGGACGCGCCTGTTCTTCGATCAACGTCTCTCGGGCAATGGGACCAAGGCCTGCGCGACCTGCCACGTCCCGGAGCGCAACTGGACCGATAACCGCCCGCGCGGCCTCGGCATGGCCGAGGTGGATCGCAACACCCCGACCCTGATGAACCTGCGAGGGCAACGCTGGTTCGGCTGGGACGGCGCCACCGATAGTCTGTGGTCCCAGAGCTTGCGCCCGATCGTGGATACGCGGGAACTGGCGGCGACGCCGCGTCACGTGGCTCAACTGGTGCGCAACGACGAGCAGCTCTCCTGCGGCTACCGAAAGGCATTCGGAGCGTCGCCGTCGTCCGCCGATGACGAAGCCGTGTTCGTCGATGTCGGGAAAGCCCTGGCCGCCTTCCAGGAAACGCTGATGAGCGGCCGCACGCCGTTCGACGAGTTCCGCGATGCCCTGGCGCACGGGGAACCGCCGCCTTTCTTCCGCTATTCCGAGCCGGCCCAGCGAGGGCTCAAGCTCTTCATCGGCAAGGGAGGCTGCACGTCCTGTCACTCCGGTCCCAATTTCACCAACGGGGAATTCTTCAATACCGGCTTGTCGCGATTTGCGCCGCGCGGCAAACCGGACCCCGGACGCCACGCGGGAATCCGGCAACTGCGGGAAAGCCGTTTCAACCTGCTCGGCCCCGCCAACGACGACGCGACAGGCGCCAGCGCCGCGCGGACCCGTCAGGTCGCCCTCGAGGAGGGGAACTTCGGTGAGTTCAAGGTGCCGTCTCTCCGTAACCTGATGCTGACGGCACCGTACGGCCGGGACGGCAGCGTGGACACGATCGCCGAGGTCGTCCGACATTACTCGGGAATCGACCCTGTCCGTCTGCACGCCAGGGACGGACGACCCGGCAGCCCCCTGGATCTCAGCCCGCGAGAGCAGACGGATCTGGTCGTCTTCCTGGAATCGCTGAGCACCTTCGCCAATCCGTGGCGTCCCGACGACGGCAGTCGATGCCAGTGATCGGCGGCTGATGATGCCATCGAGACCGTTCGCGCGACGATCCGCCACCCCGAGGAGACCGTCATGACCACCCGGACCGCCTGGTTCAACGGGAAGTTCGTGCCCGAGACCGACGTCGTGATCCCCTACCGCGACCGGAGCTTCAACCGCGGCGACGGGTGCTTCGACATGACGCGCACCTTCAACGGGCAGCCCTTTCGCGTGAAGGAGCACGTCGAGCGCCTCTTCCGGTCGCTCCGTTATCTGCGCATCGACTGCGGGCTCGAGCCCAAGGAGATGACCGCGATCGCCGACGAGGTGGTGGAGAGGAACGAGCCGCTGCGCGCCGCCGCCGGCGACTGGTGGGTGGGCTGGCGAATCAGCCGCGGGGTCGACGCCATCGGCGACGAGGGCTGGGCCAACACGGGGCCGCAGGTGATCGTCGACTGCACGCCGCTGCCCCTCAAGGCACGCGCGCGCCAGTTTCGCGACGGCATCGACGTGGTCATCCCCTCGGCGCGCCGGGTGGCTCCGGCCGAGGTGAGTCCGCGCGCCAAGACGCACAATTACCTGAACCTCATCCTGGCCGAGAAGGAAGTGAAGTCGCACAGCCCCGAGGCGTGGGCCGTCATGCTGGACGAGCACGGCAACCTCTGCGAGGGCATGGGCAGCAACATCTTCGTGGTGCGCGGGGGCCGCCTGCTCACCCCACGCGAGCAGTACGTGCTACCCGGAGTGAGCCGCGGGATGGTCCTGAACCTGGCCGCCCAGCTCGGCATCCCCAGCGAGGAGCGCGACCTCGACGTCTACGACGCGATGACCGCTGACGAGGTCTTCCTCACCTCGACCAGTCTCTGCATCTGCGGCGTGCGCTCGCTCAACGGCGCGCGCATTGCCGACGGCGCCGTGCCCGGGGAGATCACGCGGCGCCTCACCGACGCGTACGCGAAGAGCGTCGGCTGCGACTTCGTCCAGCAGTACCTCTCACGGCTGAGCTGAACCTTCAACGGGCGGGACGCGAACGCGCACGGCCGGGCTCCCCGACCTGACGGGTGATTCCCTCCGGTAGAGCCGGACGGCGTCCCCGGGGGCAAGCGCAGACTCGCGTCGTCTCGGAAAGGAATCGGCCATGGGACAGCTCGAGGGACAGGTCGCGATCGTGACAGGGGGCGGCACCGGAATCGGTCGGGAGACGGCCAGGCTGCTGGCCGCGGAGGGCGCCCGTGTGGTCGTCGTGGGGCGGCGCAAGCCACCGCTGGACCTCGTCGTCGGCGAGATCGAGGCCGCGGGCGGTCAGGCGGTCGCGCGGCAGGCCGACGTGTCGAGCCTCGACGAGGCGGCGGCCCTCGGCGCGTGGGCGTGTCAGACATACGGCCGCGTCGACGTGCTCGTCAACAACGCCGGCCACTCGAGCCCGAACCGCACGGTGTGGGTGGAGCACGAGGACTGGTCCCGCGTCGTCGACGTGAACCTGAACGGAATCTTCGCGCTGACCCGCGCCGTACTGCCGACGATGGTGGAGCGCGGAGGGGGAACCGTCGTCACGGTCACGTCGCTGGCCGCGCTCCGGCCGGGGCTCATCAGCGGGGCGGCCTACGGCGCGGCCAAGGCCGCGGCCCGGAACTTCATGCAGTTCGTGCACACCACCCTGCGCGACCGGGGTATCCGCGCGACCACGATCGTGCCCGCCGAGGTCGACACGCCGATCCTCGACGCGCGCCCGCACCCGCCCGACGCGAAGGCGCGCGCCACGATGATGCAGTCGGACGACGTGGCGCGCGCGATCCTCTTCTGCGTGACCCTGCCGCCGCGCACCGTCGTCGAAGAGATCGTGATGAGCCCCACGATGGCGCGCGACCACAGCGCGGAGATCGCCACCGCGCGCCGTCTCGGAGAGCCGGCGGCGCGCCGCTGACCGGTCTGCCCGGGGTTGTATCGAGGTACCCAGCGAGGAGGCATCGCCCATGAGCGCACTGTCCGGAGTCCGCGTCGTCGACATCACCAACAACCAGGCCGGGCCCTCGTGCGGCCAGATGCTGGCATGGTTCGGCGCCGACGTCGTGAAGGTCGAAGAGCCCGGCGGCGGCGACATCGCCCGTCGCAACATGCGGGACCGGCCCGACGCGGACAGCCTCTTCTTCCTCTCGTTCAACGCGAACAAGAAGAGCCTGACGCTCAACCTGAAAACGCCGCAGGGGAAAGAGGTGTTCCGCCGGCTGCTCAAGACCGCCGACGTCCTGCTCGAGAACTTCGGGCCCGGCGCACTCGACCGGCTGGGGTTCGGCTACGCGGCGCTGCGGACCGAGTATCCGCGCCTCGTGTACGCGAGCATCAAGGGGTTCGGCTCGTATGGCCCGCACGCCGACTACAAGAGCTACGAGCCGATCGCGCAGGCGATGGGGGGCGCGATGAGCGTCACCGGGTTTGCGGATGGCCCCCCGACCTACACGTGGGCGGCGATCGGCGATTCGGGGACCGGGATGCACTGCGTGATCGGCATCCTTGCGGCGCTGATGCAGCGACACACGACCGGCGAAGGCCAGCACGTCGAGGTGTCGATGCAGGACGCCGTCGTGAACCTGATCCGCGTGGCTCTCCGCGACCACCAGAGGTTCGGCAAGCCGCTGCAGCGCGCGGGCAACCAGCTCAACGCGGTGCCGGCCACGACGTATCGCTGCGCCCCCGGCGGACCGAACGACTACGTGATGGTGCTGGCCCAGCAGCAGATGTGGCACGCGCTCCTGAAGGCGATCGGCCGCGAGGACCTGATCGGTGACGCTCGCTACGAGACGGCGGAGACCCGCGCAAAGCACGTCAACGAAGTGAACGCGGTGATCGAGGCCTGGACCTCGAAGCGGAACAAGTACGAGGTCACGAAGATCCTCGCGGCGGCGGGCGTGCCGTGCGGCGCGGTCCAGGACACTGGCGAGGTGCTCAACGATCCCCACCTCCACGCGCGCGAGATGATCGTGGAGGTCCCGCACCCCGTGCGCGGCAGCTATCTGACGGCCGGCAATCCAGTGAAGCTCTCGGCGTCGCCGACGAAGATCGAATCGGCGCCGCTGCTCGGCCAGCACAACCACGAAGTGCTGACGGCCCTCGGCTACGGGGAGGCGGACATCGCGGCGCTGAAGGCTGCCGGCGCGATCTGATCCGACCGCAGCAGGGACCGGTGATCTCCTAGCGCGACGCCGGAATCTCGGCGCCCCACGGCTCCATCGCCGGTCGGAGCGGCGTGAACTCCTTCACTCGTCCCGCCGCGCCCGCCAGGATCGCATCGATCTTCGCGCGCTCTTCGGGAGAGAGATCGATCTCGGCGCCGGACGGC
>JBASRI010000607.1:0-2855 GCA_049273755.1 Thermoanaerobaculia bacterium | reverse complement strand
CCCGCTCGGCCAGCACCAGGGCGTCCCGACCCACCTCCCCCGACACGAGCGGGTCCCGCCTCTCGCGCACGGCGGCGACGAAGTCGGAAAGCTCGCGCGCGAGCGGATCGCCCGGCTCGACGGGCACGGTCACCGGCACGATCCGGGAGGGGCCGGGTCCCTCGGCGAGCGCGAAGGCTTGAACCGAACGCTCGTGCATGTCCACCGAGCAATAGAGCGAACGCCCGAAGACGCGGAGCCTGCGCATGCGCTCGGAGGAGACCCGCGAGGCCGTGAGGTTGACCACACAGCCTCCCTCGAACTCGATGCGCGCGTTGGCGATGTCGACCTTCCCGGTCACCACGGGCATCCCAGCGGCGCGGATCTCTCGCACCGGCCGGCGCACGAGATCGATCACGATCTGGAGGTCGTGGATCATCAGGTCGAGCACGACATCCACGTCCAGGCTGCGCGGCGCGAAGAGGCCCAGCCGGTGGCCCTCGATGAAGACGGGCTCGGGCACGCGGGCCAGAACCGCGGCGACCGCGGGGTTGTAGCGCTCCACGTGCCCGACGCCGAGGACCCGGCGGCGCTCACGGGCCAGAGCGACCAGCGCCGAGGCGTCCGCCACTTTCCCCGTGATGGGCTTCTCGACCAGAACGTCGAGGCCCCGTTCGAGAAAGAACCGGGACAGAGCCGCGTGCGAGCTCGTCGGCGTGGCGATCACGACCGCCTGCGCCTTTTGCGCGACCTCTTCGGGGCCGGAAAGCACGGTCAGGCCGCGCTCTCGGGCGACTTCCTCGGCGCGGCCCTCGTGGTGATCGTGGATGCCCACCAGCGCCACGCCCGGCAGCTCCGAGGCCAATCGTGCGTGGTGGCGCCCGAGGTGGCCCACGCCCACCACCGCGAGTCGAACGGGCTGCCCCGCCGTCACCCCCGCGTGCCCCTCACTTGATGAAGCCCCGTTCGCTCGACTTGATGAACGCGACCAGCTCCTCCACATCCGGCTGCCCGGGGATCTCCTCGGCGATGCGCGAGAGGGCCTGGCTCGTGTTGAGCTTGGACTTGACGAGGATCCGGTAGGCCTTCTGGAGCGCCTCGATCCTCTCGTCTGAGAAGCCGTTGCGCTTCAAACCGATCGTGTTGATGCCGTAGGTCTTCGCGTCCAGCCCGTCCGTGCGGCAGAACGGCAGCACGTCCTGGCGGCAGCCGGTGTAGGCCCCCAGGAACGCGTAGGCGCCGACGCGGCAGAACTGGTGGATCGCGTTGAAGGCCCCGACGACCGCGTTGTTGCCGACCTCGACGTGGCCCGCCAGGACGGCCGAGTTGGCCATGACGACCCGGGAGCCGATCCGGTTGTCGTGGGCCACGTGGGTGTAGTTCATGAAGTAGTTCTCGTCGCCGATCACCGTTTCGCCGTGGCCCGACGCCGTGCCGCGGTGCGCGGTCGTGAACTCGCGAAAGACGTTGCGACTGCCGACCACGAGCCGGGTCTTGTCCCCCCGGTGCTTGAGGTCCTGGGGCTCGAAGCCGAGCGCGGCGTGGTCAAAAATGCGGTTCTCCTCGCCGAAGACCGCCGGGCCCTGGAGCGAGACGTGGGCGCCGACGCGCGTGCGGGCGCCCAACACGACGCCCTCCCCGATCACCGCGTAGGCCCCGATGGAAACTCCCTCGCCTAGCACCGCCGAATCCGCGACGACCGCCGTGGGGTGAATCTCGACCGTCACGGGCGGTCCACCAGCACCGACAGGAGCTCGGCCTCCGTGCAGAGGTTGCCGTCCACCGACGCCGTCACGCGGCACTTGCAGACTTTGGTCTTGAGCGAGATGACCTCGGCTTCGATTCGAAGCTGGTCGCCCGGCACGACGGGACGGCGGAACTTGCAGCGGTCGACTCCCGAGAGGTACAGGAGCTTGTTCTCCTTGTCGGGCACGACGCCGAGAAGCATGACGCCCGCCACCTGCGCCATGGACTCGAGGACGAGGACGCCGGGCATCACCGGATTGCCCGGAAAGTGCCCCTGGAAGAACTCCTCGTTGAACGTCACGTTCTTGATTCCCACGGCGCGCTTGCCCGGCTCGAGCTCCAGGATCCGGTCCACGAGCAGGAACGGATAGCGGTGCGGGAGGATCTTCAGGATCTCGTTGATGCCAATTTCCACGCCGCCTCCTATCCTCCCCCGGAGAGCTTCTTCTCGACGGCCGCGAGCCGCTCGAGGGCCGCCTCCAGCCTTCCCAGAAGCGCCGCGCGCTTCAAGAACTCGCGATGCGGCAGCGCTGGCATTCCCGAGAGCACCGCGCCCGCCGGAACCTTGGCCTGGCGCGCGATGCCCGCCTGACCCGTCAGAACGGCGCCGTCGCCGATCGTGACGTGATCCGAGACGCCGACCTGGCCGGCCAGCGTCACGCCGCGCCCGAGCGTCGAGGACCCGCCGACACCGGCCTGGCCGCAGAGAATCGCGTGCTCGCCCACGACGACGTTATGCCCCACCTGCACGAGATTGTCGATCTTCGTGCCGCGGCCGATGACGGTTTCTCCCAGGGTCGCCCGGTCGATGGCGCTATTGGCCCCGATCTCGACGTCGTCTTCGACGCGGACGATGCCCAGCTGCGGGATCTTGCGGTGCGCCCCCCCGTCCCAGACGTAGCCGAACCCGTCGGAGCCGACCACGGCGCCCGCCTGCAAGACGCAGCGCGACCCGACCCGGCACTCGGCGAGCACGGCGGCATGGGGATGGAGGAGACAGTCCTGGCCGATCCAGGCGCCCTCGCCGACGAAGACGCCGGCACACAGCACGGTCCGCGCGCCGACGCGGGCTCCGGCGGACACCGTCGCTCCGGCCGCGACCGACACTCCCGGGGCCAGGCGCGCCGAGC
>JBASRI010000606.1:0-9414 GCA_049273755.1 Thermoanaerobaculia bacterium | reverse complement strand
CGTCTACGCAGCGGCGGGCGCCGAGGGCACCGCGGGCAAGGGCGCCGGGGTCTCCTCGCTTCGGAACTCTAAAGGGGTCGTGATCAACCTGAAGAGCGAGACCAAGGGTGCCAACATCAAGGTGGCTGCGGAAGGGATCAAGCTGACAGTCGAGAAGTAGACCGGGGGCTGTCTTTGTCATCCCGAGCGGAGCGAGGGATCCCTTTGAAGGCACTGTGTGGCTCAGAAAGGGATCCCTCGTCGCTGCGCTCCTCGGGATGACAAAGGTCTTCTGTCATCCGATCGCGCGCATCTCCTCGCCGTACTCCGCGCGGGTAGAGGTACAGGAGCAGTCGGTAGAAAGACATCAGGCCTTCTGCGGCGCGAATCCGCTGTCACGCGCGAGCTTGACGAGGCCGGCGAGGCGCCGTGCCTCTGCGCGCCCCGCTTCCTCGCCGAACGGCGTGATCCGGTAGTAGCGCCGCCGCTCGTCGTCGTCCTCCGGCGCCGGCCGCTCGCGTGTTTCGACGATCAGGCCCTGCTCGAGCATGCGCTGGATCGAGCGGTAGAGCGTGCCGGGGGACAGCCTCACCTCGCCGCGCGTTCTGGCGGCGACGTGCTCCATGATCGCGTAACCGTGGCGGTCCTCTTCGGCCAGCGATAGAAGGATGTGGAAGACTGCCGGGGGCAGGGGCAACAGGGACTGGGGATCGGGGCGTTCGGTGCGCATGAGGCAACGCTGTATCCATACTGGATATATTTGCAAGGGGAACAGGCGTCGCGAGGGATCCCGTTGAAGTTACTGTGTGGCTCAGAAAGGGATCCCTCGGGCCTTCGGCCCTCGGGATGACAGGCAGCAGCGACTTGTCTTAGTCCAAGTTCTTGCCCTGTCATCCCGAGCGGATCGCTTTGAAGTCACTTTGTGGCTCAGAAAGAGATGAACGCCGCGCTTCGCGCGACGTTGCCTACTGCCGAGGGTCAGCCTCTGGTGGTCGGCTATCTCGTCGCTGCGCTCCTCGGGATGACAGGGCTGGAGCCTCAGGGCAGGACGTTGACCGCCCCCTGCATCACCGCGCCGTGGATCATGCAGTAGTAGTTGTACGTGGCGACCGTGTTGAACGTGTGGGTGAAGGTGAACGGGGGCGACTCGTTCGGCGAGCCCCAGGTGCCGTCGGGGGAGCAGAAGTTGTTCGGGCAGTTGCCCGACGTCGTCGAGTGAGGCCCCGAGACCCATTGCCATTCGACCGTCTGACCCACGTGGATCTCGGTGATGTTCGTCCCGCTGATCGAATCGACGAAATTCGTCCCGTTCTGGCCCACGAAGACGATGTGATTGGGGTTGGGCGTCGGCGTCAGGGTGGGTGCGAGCGTCGGCGTGACCGTGGGCGTGAAGGTCGGCGTGATCGTCGGTGTGACCGTCGGCGTCTGGGTGGGCGTCGGAGTATTCGTCGGCGTCGGCGTCCGATACGCCTCGTCCGACGCGCCGACCACGAAGTAGGGGTCCGTGGTCCGGTTGTCGATCACGGCCGCGTACGAGAAGACGGGCCCCGTCGCGGCGACCACCACGGCGCCGTTTCCCGTCGCGGTCTCCGCCGCGCCCCCGACGGCATAGATCGCATTGACTTGCACTCCGGAGTGCGCCAGGACGGTCCGGGCGACCGGAGAGCCCACCGGCAGCCCTTCCGCGAAGAGGTGGAATTCCACCTGGACGGTGTCGTCTCCCGGATTGAAGACGCCGACGTTGGTGCGGAACCCCGCGCTCGGGCCCAGGTTGCGCAACGACGTCAGGACCGCGGTCGGCCGAGCCCGGGAGGCGGGAAGACCCGGGATGAACATGCCGACCGTCGGCGTCGGCACGGTCGAGAAGAGGCGGCTGGTGACGACGAGATTCTTCTCCTGGCCGTCGAAGACGAACTCGATCCCGCCCCCGCTGTTCGGGGCGCCGAACGTCGCCGACACCATGTCGTTGAAGGCCTTCGACTCGCGCGGAGCCAGGGTGAACGTCACCTGGGGCGGCAGGCCGGGGCAGTCTCCGAGGAAGCACCAGTACGTCGCCGTCACGTCGAGGCTCGTCGCGTAGGAGGTGTTGAAGGCCCGCACGTCCGTGAAGAACGGGGCCAGGCCCTGGATCGACGCGGCGGCCGGCAAGGTCACCGTATCCGCGCTCGCACCAGCGCTGACGAGAAGAGCGGCGAGTGCTACCCGGCCGGTGATCGAGTGCCCGCGTCGCAACAAAGCAGGGCGATCGTATCGCGAGGCCCGTCGCGATGCCTCAGGGGTTGACGACGATAGTGCCCTGCATCATCACGCCGTGGATGAGGCAGAAATAGGTGTAGGTGTTGGACGAGTTGAAGGTCTGCTGGAATGTCGCGCCGCTATTGAGCACACCCGAGTTCCACGGAGGGCAAAGGTTGCAGGGAGGTCCTTGTGTGCAGTTTGTGGCGTTGCAAGTCCCCGACGTACTGGAATGAGTGTTCGCGACCCATTGCCAGGTCACGGTGTCACCTACGTGAACCGTAAGAACAGGAGGTACGAAGTTGGTTCCTCCTGATCCGACCAGTACGAGATTCGGGATCGGCGTGGGCGTCGGCGTGATGGTGGGCGTCGGCGTGAGAGTGAAGGTGTTCGTCAGCGTCGGTGTGATCGTCGGCGTAAACGTCGGGGTAGGGACCGTCGGCGTAAACGTAGCCGTGCTGGTCGGCGTGATCGTGGGACTAAACGTGCGTGTCGGAGTCAACGTCGGGGTCGGCGTGAGGGTCCGCGTCGGCGTCGGGGAGGGGCCCGTGGGCGTCAGACTGGGCGTGGACGTCGGCGTCGCGGTCGGCGGCGTTCCCGTGATCGTGGCCGTCGGAGTACGCGAGGGCGTTCGCGTCGCCGTCGGGCCCGAGGGGGTCAGGCTCGGCGTGAACGTCATAGTGGCCGTGCCCGTCGCGGTGAGCGTCCCCGTTGGGGTCGCCGAGGGCGTGAACGTCGCCGTGGGCCCCCCGGGCGTGTTGGTCCGGGACGGCGTGACCGTGGGCAGCGTGCCGGTCCGCGTCGGCGTCGAAGTCGGAATACCCCGGTCATTGGCACCGACCACGAGATATGGGTCGGTGGTCCCGTTGTCGATCACCGCTGCATAGGAGAAGACGGGTGCCGTGGAGGTGACCACCACGACGCCGTTCGTGGTCGCGGTATCGGGCGGCGCTCCCGCCACGGCGTAGATCGCGTTGACCTGGACGCCCGAGTGCGCCAGGACCGTCCGAACGACCGGAGACCCCACCGGCAGCCCGTCCGCGAAGAGGTTGAAGATCACAAGGACGGCGTCGTCCCCCGGATTGAAGACGCCGACGTTGGAGCGGAAGCCCGCGCCCGGACCCCGGGTGCGCAGCGACGTCAAGACGGCCGTCGTGAATGCTCCCGACGCGGGAAGACCCGGGATGAACATGCCGACGGTCGGCCTCGGCACGGTCGAGAAGAGGCGGCTGGTGACGACGAGCTGCTTTGCCGGGGCGTCGAAGACGAACGCGATCCCGCCCCCGCTGTTGGGAGCTCCGAACGTCGCCGCCACCATGTCGTCGAAGGCCCTCGACTCCCGCGGAGCCAGGGTGAACGTCTCCTGGGGCGGCAGGCCGGGGCAGTTCCCGAGGAAGCACCAGTACGTCGCCGTCACCTCGAGGCTTGACGCGTAGGAGGTATTGAAGACCCGGACGTCCGTGAAGAAGGGGGCCAGGCCCTGGATCGACGCGGCTGCGGGCAGCGTCACCGTGTCCGCGTTTGCGGCAGCGGCGACCAGTGAAGCGGCCAGTACCCAACCGAGGGTTCGAATGGCTCCACGTCCTCCGTAGACCCGACGCCCAGGACGCAGCAAGGCGAATGCCAGCGTATCGGAGACCGTCGCTGGCGGCAGGAGCCTTATTCTCCCTTAATGATGGATCCGGAATCGCTCATGGCCTTTCTGCGCCGGCGGTTTTCCCGCGAGGAGGTCGTTGGCCTCTATTTCACGGTCGCGGTGCTGGCGTGTCTCGGGCTGGCCGCCGTGTTCGGGGTCCTGTCAGAAGAAGTCTTCGAGATCCGGATCGGGACCAATCCCTTCGACGGCGTCGTGGGAACGTTCCTCACGGGTCTCCGCGGCCCCGGCCTGACCGCGCTGATGAAGGCAATCACGCAGCTTGGCGACTGGCGATTCCTGGCGGTCGCGACACCGTTCGTCGGCCTCGGCCTCTGGTTGGCCGGCCATCGCATCTCCGCGCTCCTGTTCGCGGGCTCCGTCGTCGGCGGATTCCTCGTTTGCTCCGGGCTCAAGATCATTTTCGCCAGGGCGCGCCCGACCCTCTGGCCCGCGCTCGTGCAGGAAAAGACGTACAGCTTTCCGAGCGGACACGCCACGATGGCGACGGTGTTCTTCGGCGGTCTCGTGGCCGTCGCTTTTCACTTGAGCCGGAAGCGCTCGGTCCGGATCACGGCGCTGTCGCTGAGCGTCTTGCTCGTCCTGGCCGTCGCGGCCAGCCGGGTCTACCTGGGCGCGCACTGGGCCAGCGACACGATCGGAGGGATCCTGGTCGGGCTCTTCTGGGTCGTCCTGTACGGGGCGGGGACCGAGTTCTTCGCCCGGCGAACCCGAAACGGCGCCGTGCGTCGATAGGGATCTGACCAGGCTTCGGTGCTTCCTGCCCCGACGGTTCTCTCAGGAGCCCGGCGCGGCAGGCAAGTCAGAGTTGGCCGGTCCGTTGATGACCTTGCCAAGCTTGTCGAACCGGGATCCGTGGCAGGCGCAGTCCCAGGTTTTCTCGGCGTCGTTCCACTGGACGATGCAGCCGAGATGGGGGCAGACCGCCGAGCGCTCGTGGATCCCGCCTTTGGCGTCACGATAGACGGCGAGCTTCGCCGCGCCGCGTCGGAGCACGCGCCCCGAGTCTCGGGGAATCTCTTTAGTCGAGGACGCCTCTCCCTGTGTCAGCCAGTCGGCGTACTGGACGGCCACGTTGACGTTCTGCCGCAGGAATTGACCCGCCGCGCCCGCGACCTTGCGTGAGGGATCGTAGAGCTCGGCCCAGGCGTTTTTCCGGCCGCGGATCAAGTCCGTCAAGAGCATTCCCGCGATCGTGCCGTGCGTCAGGCCGACGCCGGAGTCGCCGGTCACGATGTAAACGTTCTCGTCGCCCGGATTGCGGCCGATGTACGCGAGGCCGTCGAGGGTTTCCATCACCTGCCCGGCCCAGGTGTATCCCACGCGCTCGATCGTCGAGAAGCGCTCGCGCGCCCACGCCTCGAGCCGGGCATGGCGCTCGTGGCCGTCCTTCGCCTGGCCGGTCTTGTGGTCCTCGCCGCCCACGATCAGGCAGTCCTTCCCGTCCCGCAGCTCCTGCAGCCGGACGTAGTGGAAGGGATGGGCCATGTCCCAGTAGAGGGCTCGGGAGACTGAGCCTCTGGGTACCAGCGCGCCGATGACGTACGTCATGTAGGGCGCCTGCCTGGTGTGAATCGCGGCCTGGTCGTTCACCGGCGAGTTCGTCGCGACGACGACGGCCCCGGCGAGAACTTCGTGTTTCCGAGCGGTGACTCTGGCTCGCGCGCCGCCCTCGATGCGGTCCGCGTGCGTCTTCGTGAAGATGCGCCCGCCCCGGCGGCGCAGCGCCCCGGCGAGGCCGGCGACGTATTTCAAGGGATGGAACTGGGCCTGGTGGCGAAAGCGCGCGCAGGGCCCCGTGTCGAACGCCAGCGGCGCGCGCTCGACCATCTCGACAGCGACTCCGGCCCGACGGGCGGCCTCGAGCTCGCGGTTGAGCGCGCCAGGCTCCCCGTCGGGAGCGGCGAACAGGAATCCTTCCACGCGGGCGAAGTCGCACGCGATGTCCTCCTCTTCCGCGATGCTCTCGATGCGGTCGATCGCCACGGCGTGGCTTTCCGCCGCGAGCCGAGCCCCGTCCTGGCCTCGCAGTCTCTCGATCTCGGAGAAGCGCCGGTCGAGCGCCGTCACGAGGTGGCCCGTGGTCGCCCCGGTCATCCCGCTGGCGAGCGGCCCGTCGTCGAGGACCACGACGGACTTGCCGGCGACGGCCAGCAGATACGCGGTCGTCAGTCCGGCGATGCCCGCCCCGACGACGCAGACGTCGGCGCGCGCGTTGGTCTTGAGGCGGGGGAACTCGGGCAGGTCGGCTTCGTCCCACCACACGGGCTCGTTCTTGGGGCCCGGGGATCTTTTCACTACGGACCTCCGTGCACTGTCTATGCCATCGGGGTGGCTAGTTGTCCCGTTTCGCGTCATCCCGAAGGCCGGAGGCCGAGGGATCCCGGACTCGATTGCGGGAGCGTTGCCTCGAGCTCGGGATCCCTCGCTGCGCTCGGGATGACAACCGGAGCGACGCGAGCGCCGCTCCGAGGAAGACCGCGGCCGTGAGAGCTCCGCGCAGGCGCATGACCTATGATCGTACCGTGCCCGTTGGAACGATCCTGAACTCCCGCGTCCCGATCAAGGTCTGGACGCGCGACGTGGAAGAGTCCGCGGCGAGGCAGCTCGTCAACACGGGCGCGCTGCCCTTCGTCTTCAGGCACGTCGCCGCGATGCCCGACACGCACTGGGGCATGGGCGCGACGGTCGGGAGCGTCATCGCGACGAAGGGCGCGATCTGCCCGGCGGCCGTGGGCGTGGACATCGGCTGCGGCATGGCGGCCGTCAAGACGTCGCTCGACGCGTCCGCGCTCGACGGGAAGCGGCCGGCGCTGCGCCACTCGATCGAGCGCTCGATCCCGGTCGGGTTCCACCAGCGCAGAGAGCCGCATTCGCGGGCGGCCGAGTTCCTGAAGAAGGCGGGCGGAGGCCCTTCCGTCGCTACCGGCGGGGAGTTGAACAAGGCCGCGCACCAGTGCGGGACGCTGGGCGGCGGGAATCACTTCATCGAGATCTGCATCGACCAGGACGACTCGAAGGTCTGGGTCATGCTCCACTCGGGCTCGCGGAACATCGGAAAGGTCACCGCCGAGAAGCACATCGGCAAGGCCAAGGGCATCCTGAAGAGGCTCGCGGTCGCGCTGCCGGACCTCGACCTGGCGTATTTCACCGAGGGCTCGCGGGAGTTCGACGCCTACGTCGAGGACCTGAAGTGGTGCCAGGAGTTCGCCTTCGTCAATCGCCAGATAATGCTCGAGGACGTGTTGAAGGACCTGCGCCACGAGGTCGGCGACTTTACGCGCGAGCCGGCGATCAACTGCCACCACAACTACGCCGCGTGGGAGAGGCACTTCGGCGAGGACGTGACCGTGACCCGCAAGGGCGCGATCCGCGCCCGCCGGGGCGACCTCGGCATCATTCCCGGCTCGATGGGCACGGGCAGCTTCATCGTGCGGGGCCTCGGCAACCCCGAGGCTTTCGAGAGCGCCCCCCATGGCGCCGGCCGGAAGATGAGTCGGGGCGCCGCGCGGCGCACGTTCACGAAGGAGGACCTCGCGGCTCAGACCGAGGGGGTCGAGTGCCGCAAGGACGTGGGCGTCCTAGACGAGATCCCCGGCGCCTACAAGCCGATCGGCGAGGTCATCGAGAACTCCTCGGACTTGGTCGAGGTCGTCGCGCGCTTGAAGCAGGTCGTCTGCGTCAAGGGGTAGGCGCGGGCGGCCGGTGACACGATGCGCGCCGCGGACCACCTTCCCGAGAGATTCAACGCGGCCGCCTGGTTCATCGGGCGGCACGCCGCGCAGGGGCGGTCCGGCCGCACCGCGATCGTCACCGACGAGGGCGAGACGACCTATGGCGCGCTCGAGGAAGGCGTGCGGCGCTTCGCGGGAGCGTTGCGCGCCGAGGGAATCCACGCGGGCGATCGGGTTGGCCTGATCCTGCCGGACGGGCCGCTCTTCTCCTTCGCCTTCTGGGGAGCGATCGCCGCGGGCGCCGTCGCCACACCGCTGAACCCGCAGTTGAAGGCCGAGCACTTGCGCGCGATCCTGGCGGACTGCGACCCTCGCGCGCTCGTGTTCGCGCCCGGCCTGGTCGACGGGTACGCGGTCGCCCCGGCACATTGCGACGCGTGGCCGGCGTCCGAAGCCGCAGCGCTGCTCTCCGAGGCCGATCCGGCCGAGTACGCCCCGACGCACCGCGACGGCTTCGCCTTCATCCTCTACTCGAGCGGCACGACTGGCGAGCCCAAGGGGGTCGTCCACCTCCAGCACGACATGTGGATCTGCAGCCGGAGCTACGGCGACCAGGTGCTCCGCATCCGTCCCGAGGATCGGTGCTTTTCGGTCGCAAAGCTCTTCTTCGCCTACGGCCTGGGCAACGCCCAGTACTTCCCCTACGACGCCGGCGCGGTGTGCATCCTCCATCCCGGCCGCCCGACTCCGGAGACGGTCTTCGACCAGGTGCGTCGGCACCGGCCCACGCTCTTCTTCGGCGTGCCGACCGCGTACGCCAACATGCTCGCGGCGATGGAGCGGGGCCTCGCGGCCGACTTCTCGAGCGTGCGCGCCTGCTTCAGCGCGGGGGAGTCGCTTCCGGGGAGCCTCTTCGAGCGCTGGCGTGAAGCCACGGGCCTCGAGATCCTGGACGGCATCGGCTCGACCGAGATCTGCCACTGCTTCCTTTCCAACCGCGGCGGCCAGGCGCGCCCCGGCTCCAGCGGCACGGTCGTGCCCGGCTACGACGTGCGGCTGGCCGGGGAGGATGGGAGCGACGTGCCGTCCGGCGAGATCGGCGACCTGCTCGTGCGGGGCGACTCGACGATGGCCTTCTACTGGAACAGGCACGAGGCCACCAAGCGCGCGCTCCAGGGCGACTGGATCCGGACCGGCGACAAGTACCGCCGCGACGCCGACGGCTACTACTGGCACGCCGGCCGCAGCGACGACATGCTCAAGGTCGGCGGCATCTGGGTCTCACCGGTCGAGGTCGAGTCGACTCTGACGGCGCACCCCGCGGTCCTCGAGTGCGCCGTCATCGGCCAGACCGACGACGACCGGCTCGTCAAGGCGCACGCCTTCGTCGTCCTGCGCGACACCGCCGGATCCCACGACCTCGCCGACACGCTGAAGGCTTTCGCCCGCGAGCGGATCGAGGCCTACAAGTGCCCGCGGTGGATCACGTTCGTGCCCGAGCTCCCTCGCACAGCGACCGGCAAGCTCCAGCGCTTTCTGCTGCGAGCCGCCGCGGCGCAATCCGGTCCATAATCCCGCCCCGGAAGCGCATGGGGTCCGGTGACCCTCGCGGACTTCAAATCCGTAGGCGTCGCGGCGAACGCCGGGACGGGTGGGTTCGACTCCCACACGCTTCCGCCAAGCCTAGAAGGCGGCCCGCGGCGAAAAGCGACCCCGGAGGCCCGCAGGATCGGGGCAGTGTTTGCCCTAGATCCAAGTGGCGCGAAGCCAGGCTGCGGCAGCGGTCAGATCGACTGACGACACGAAATCGATCATGAAAGGGATCTGATCGATGGCGTCCATCGGGACGTCCGTACCGGGTGGGAAAATTGG
>JBASRI010000592.1:0-3778 GCA_049273755.1 Thermoanaerobaculia bacterium | reverse complement strand
GCGCTCCTGTCGCCAGGGGGCATCCTCGTCCTCCAAACCGACGCGGACGCCGCGCCGCCCGCCGTCGAGGGCCTCGAAGCGTTCTCCCGGCGCGCCTACGGCCGCAACGTCTTCCATTTCCTGAGGGTGCTTTGACGCCGGCCCCGCGGAAGTGCTAGCCTTCGCGGTTCTGGCGAGCCTCCCCTAACTTTTTCCTGAGGAGTCTTGACGCATGCTTCAGACCGGAAGGCACTTCTTTACTTCGGAGTCGGTGACCGAGGGGCACCCCGACAAGATCGCGGACCAGATTTCCGACGCCGTCCTCGACGCGGTGCTGCGCGACGATCCGACCGGCCGCGTCGCCTGCGAGACGCTCGTGACCACGGGCCTGGCCTTCATCGCGGGCGAGATCTCGACGAAGACGTACGTGGACCTGCCGTCGATCGTGCGCCAGACGATCAAGGAGATCGGCTACACCCGGGCCAAGTTCGGGTTCGACTACGAGACCTGCGCCGTCGTCTCTTCGATCGATCCGCAGTCGCCCGACATCGCTCAGGGCGTGGACACGGGGGGCGCCGGAGATCAGGGGATGATGTTCGGATACGCCGTGCGGGAGACCGAGGAGCTCATGCCTCTCCCCCTGACTCTCGCCCACCGGCTGGTGCAGCGCCTTTCCGAAGCCCGCCGCAACGGAGAGCTCGACTTCCTGCGCCCGGACGGCAAGTCCCAGGTGACCGTCGAGTACGACGGCAGCCGCGCGATCCGGGTCGAGACCGTCGTCGTCTCGACGCAGCACGCCGAAGCGATCAAGCACCCCGTGCTGAAAGAAGCGATCATCGAGGAAGTCGTCAAGCCCGTCATCCCGGCGTCGCTCCTGACAAAGGACACGAAGTTCCACATCAACCCCACGGGCCGCTTCGTCATCGGCGGGCCCCAGGGCGACACGGGCCTGACCGGGCGGAAGATCATCGTAGACACCTACGGCGGGAGCGCCCCCCACGGCGGCGGCGCGTTCTCGGGCAAGGATCCGACGAAAGTGGACCGGTCGGCGGCCTACATGGCCCGCTACGTCGCCAAGAACATCGTCGCCGGGGGCATCGCCGAGCGCGCCCTGATCCAGCTCGCCTACGCGATCGGCGTGGCCGATCCGGTCTCCGTGCACGTGGAGACCTTCGGCACCGGCAAGCTTCCCGAGGGCCGCATCGTGGGATTGATTCGGGAGCACTTCCGGCTGACGCCCAAGGGGATCATCGAGTCGCTCGACCTGCGCCGCCCGATCTACAAGGCCACGGCCGCCTTCGGCCACTTCGGCCGCCGGCTGCCGGATTTCACGTGGGAGAAAACGGACCGCGCGGACGCGCTCGCCAAGGCCGCGGGCGTCGAGATGGCAGCGCCGGTGGGAGGTTAGGGATGTCCTCGGCGGTTTCCACGCGCGTTGCAAGCGATGTCCGCGATCTGGGGCTGGCCGCCCGCGGCAAGACCCGCATCGAGTGGGCCGACGCCAGCATGCCGGTGCTCGCACAGATCCGCGAGCGCTTCGCCGCGGAGAAGCCGCTCAAGGGCGTGCGCCTCTCGGCCTGCCTCCATGTCACCAGCGAGACGGCGAACCTCGCCCGGGCTCTGACGGCCGGCGGGGCGGACCTCGTTCTCTGCGCCTCCAACCCCCTCTCGACCCAGGACGAGGTTGCCGCGTCGCTCGTCGCGGACTACGGAGTTTCGACTTACGCGATCAAGGGCGAAGACCACGCGTCGTACTACGACCACATCCGCGCCGCCCTGGCGCACCGGCCGAACCTGACAATGGACGACGGAGCGGACCTGGTGTCCTCGCTCCTGTTCCTGGCCCTCGGTCGGGACGCCGAGGTGGACCCGGTCGTCCGCAAGTGGGCGCAGGGACTTTCCTCGCAGGAGCGCAAGGCCCTGTTCGACGGGGTCATCGGCGGCACCGAGGAGACGACCACGGGCGTCATTCGCCTGAAGGCCATGGAAAAGGCGGGCGTCCTCAAGTTCCCGGTCCTCGCCGTCAACGAAGCCAAGACCAAGCACTTCTTCGACAATCGCTACGGCACCGGCCAGTCCACGATGGACGGCATCATCCGGGCCACGAACCTGCTGGTGGCGGGCTTGAACGTCGTGGTCGCCGGCTACGGCTGGTGCGGCCGCGGCGTGGCCATGCGCGCGCGGGGTTTGGGCGCCCAGGTGATCGTGACGGAGATCGATCCGACGAAGGCCATCGAGGCCACGCTCGACGGGTTCCGCGTCATGACCATGGCCGAGGCGTCGCCGATCGGCGACATCTTCGTGACCGTGACGGGGAACAAGGGAGTCCTGCGCGACGAGCACTTCCGCGCCATGAAGGACGGCGCGGTCGTGTGCAACTCCGGCCACTTCAACGTCGAGATCGACATCCCGGCGCTCGAGAAGCTGGCCTCGGAGCGCCGGCTCATCCGGGAGTTCGTCGAGGAATTCCGCCTCCGCGACGGCCGGCGCCTCCACCTGTTGGGCGAGGGCCGGCTCATCAATCTGGCCGCCGCCGAAGGGCATCCCGCCTCCGTCATGGACATGTCCTTCGCGAACCAGGCCCTGGCGGCCGAGTTCATGGTCAAGAACCACGCCTCGCTCGAGAAAAAGGTCTACGCCGTGCCCGAGGAGATCGACCGCGAAATCGCGCGGCTCAAGCTCGCCTCGATGGGAATCGCGATCGACGCGCCCACGGCCGAGCAGCAGAAGTACATGTCGTCCTGGGAGGAAGGGACGTAGACTCCGGGGGATGACGGGCCGCGCCCCGGCCTTCGCCCTCGCCGGGTCACTGCTCGCGGCCCTCCTGACGGCCGACGAGCCGCTGCGAATCGGGAAGATCGCGGTCCTCAGCCTCGACGTGTTCGCCCCGGAGGAGGCCGAGCGGGGCTGGGTCTTTCGCACCGCCAACATGCTCCACGTCGGGACGCGGCCCGACACGATCCGCAAGTTCCTGCTTTTCGCCGAGGGCGACCCGTACGATCCCGCCGTGCTCGCGCAGACGGAGCGAAACCTCCGCGCCCTGGATTTCCTGAAGTCCGCGCGGGTGAGGGCGGGGGAGCCCCACGACGGCCTCGTGGACGTCGAGGTCGTCACGCAGGACGCCTGGACGACGGAGGTCTCTCTGTCGCTGGGCTCGAGCGGCGGGCAGACCCGGTGGGGAACGGGCCTGGTCGAGCGCAATGTGCTGGGGCGCGGCAAGGAGATCGCCCTCTCCTACGCGGATGGCGTCGACCGCACCGACCGCCGGATCGAGTTCCGCGACCCGGCCCTCTTCGGCTCCTACTGGTCCGCCGCCCTGCTCTACGCAGACAACTCCGACGGCGGGCAGCGGCGGGTCCGCGTTCTCAAGCCCTTCACGTCGTCGCTCGACCGGTTGGCGGCCGAAGCGCTGTGGGACGACCACCGTCTGGAGCAGCGCACCTACGCCGACGGGGAAGTCTGGTCCGAGTACGCCCACCACCTGCAGATCGCGCGCGCCTGGGCGGGCACCCCGATCGACTCCGATTCCTGGGGCGCGCGCCGCCTCTCGGCCGGGATGAGTTTCGTCAAGGACGACTTCGGCACGGTGGCCTCGGCGCCGAACCACGTCCTGCCCTCGAATCGCGACTTCCGGTACGTCTTCGTGGCCTACGAGGACGTCGTCGACGACTACCTGGCACTGCCTTTCGTCGACCGCGACCTGCGCGTCGAGGACTTCAACCTCGGCCGCCGGGTGACGGCCTCGGTGGGCGTCTCGCCGCGGGCCTTCGGCGCGCCCGAAACGACCGCAGCCGTGGCC
>JBASRI010000591.1:0-3121 GCA_049273755.1 Thermoanaerobaculia bacterium | reverse complement strand
GCCGCCGAGCACGACGGCGGTCTCGACGCCGAGGTCGTGGACGTCCTTGATCTCGTCGGCCAGGCGCGCGACGACGTCCGGCGCGATGCCGAACCTCTGTTCCCCCATCAACGCCTCTCCCGAGAGCTTCAGGAGGATACGGCGGTAAGCAGGGGGCGCGGACATGATCGGCGGGATTATCCGCGATTCGAGCTCGATTCGCGGCGAGAGAAACCCCCTCTCCCGGCGGGAGAGGGTTGGGGTGAGGGGCGCTCCGATCCAACTCGCGGGGGGACCCCCCTCACCCTGCCCTCTCCCCACGCGGGGGGGAGAGGGGAATCAGCCGACACTTAAGCAGCTTCCTCGGCTCTGCCCAGCCCCTCTCCGAGCTTGAAGCGGACGAACCGCAGGTCGAGCGCCGCCTTTCCGGCGCGCTCGGCGATGACCTGGCCGACCGTCTTCTCGGGGTCCTTGACGAACGCCTGCTCCACGAGCACGGCCTCCTGGTAGAACTTCTCGACCTTGCCGTCGGCGATCCGCTCGACCACGTTGGCCGGCTTTCCGGCCGCTACGGCCTGCGCCCGGGCGATTTCGCGCTCGGTGGCCAGGACCTCGTCCGAGACCTCTCCCCGCGAGGCGAAGCGCGGATCCGAAGCCGCGATGTGCATCGCGAGATCCTTGCCCAGGGCCTCGTCCCCGCCGGGAACGCCCACGAGGACGCCGATGCGGCCGTTGCCGTGGATGTAGCTCGCGAACCGCTCGCCCGAGCGGGGCGTGAGGCGCGCGAAGCGGCGCACCTGGATGTTTTCCTTCAGGGTCGCGACGAGCTGCGTCACGGCGTCGCCCACGGTCTCGCCATTCGGCCAGGACAGCTTCGCGACCTCCGCGACGCTGCCCGCCCGGGTGTCGCCGAACGCGTCGTGCGCCGCGATCCGATCCGCGAGTTTGGCCGCGAAGACCCGGAAGTCCTCGGTCCGCGCGACGAAGTCCGTCTCGCAGTTGACCTCGAGAAGAACGGCGCCCTTCACGGTCACGTGAGCCACGACGAGGCCCTCGGACGCGGCGCGGCCGGCCTTGGAGGCCGCCGCGGCCAGGCCCTTCTTGCGAAGGATCTTCTTGGCTTCTTCGAAATCCCCGCTGGCCTCGACGAGGGCCTTCTTGCAGTCCATCATTCCGGCGCCCGTCTCGGTGCGCAGGTCGGATACGAGCTTCGAGCTGATTTCCATGGTTCCTCGATCAGTCTAGAGTCAAGAGCCGAGAGTCAAGAGTCCGGAGTCGGCGCAGCAGCGGGCCCCTCACGACTCTCGACCCTGAACTCTCGACCCGGCGTTACGACGCGTCGGCGACGACGGCCGTCTGCGAAAGCTCCGGCGTGCGGGGCCGCTCCTCGGCGGAGGCGGCCTCCTCGGCCTCGCGCTCCCCGTGGGCGTGCAGACCCTCGAGGACCGCGTCGGCGACCCTCTGCGTGAAGAGCCGGATGGCGCGGATCGCGTCGTCGTTGCCCGGGATCACGTGGTCGATCAGGTCCGGGTCGCAGTTCGTGTCGACCACCGCGACGACCGGGATCCCGAGGATGTTCGCTTCCTTGACCGCGATGTATTCCTGCTTGGGGTCGATCACGAAGAGCGCGTCGGGAAGCTCGTCCATCTCCTTGATGCCCGTCAGGTTCTTCTCGAGCTTCTGCTTCTCCCGTTCCAGGCGCAGCCGTTCCTTCTTGGTGAGGTTCTCGTTCTCATCCTGCGCGAGGATGCCCTCGATCTCCTTGAGCCGGTGAATCGACTTGCGGATCGTGGAGAAGTTGGTCAACGTGCCGCCCAGCCACCGCGTGTTCACGTAGAACATGCCGCAGCGGTTGGCCTCTTCGTAGATCGCATCCTGGGCCTGGCGCTTCGTGCCGACGAACAGCAGGTTCTTGCCCGCGGCGGCAAGGTCGGTCACGAACTTCGAGGCTTCCCTGAACTGCTTGAGCGTCTTCTGCAGGTCGATGATGTAGATCCCGTTGCGCTTGCCGAAGATGTACTTCTTCATCTTCGGGTTCCAGCGCTTGGTCTGATGACCGAAGTGGACGCCAGCCTCGAGCAGTTCCTTCATCGAAATCAATGCCAGATCACACCTCCCTTTCCAAAGCCGTTGGGACTCTTACCGCTTGCTGAACTGGAACCGGGCCCGCGCTCCGCGCTGGCCGTACTTCTTGCGTTCCTTCATTCTGGGGTCGCGCGTCAAGAAGCCTTCCTTCTTGAGCTTCTTGCGGAGCTCGAGGTTGTACTCCGTCAACGCGCGGGCGATCCCGTGGCGGATCGCGCCGGCCTGGCCGCTCGGCCCGCCGCCGGCGACGGTGACGTGGATGTCGAACTTCTCCGCCGTCTCGCTCGACAGGAGCGGCTGCTTGATGACCATCTTCAGGACGTTGTTGGGGAAGTAATCGTCGATCGAGCGCTTGTTGACCGTGATCGCGCCGGTCCCGGGAACCAGCCGGACGCGCGCCATCGATGTCTTCCGCCGTCCGGTGGCCCTGTGTTGGATGTCGACTGCCAAACTCTCCTCCGAGCTCTGTTTCCGCCTATGCGGAGATCTTGAGGGGCCGCGGCTGCTGCGCCTCGTGCGGGTGCTTGGCCCCGCGGTAAACCTTGAGCTTCTTGATCTGCTTGCGGCCGAGCTTCGACTTCGGGAGCATGCCGCGCACGGCCTCTTCGATCAGGCGCTCCGGGTACTTCGCCTGCAGATCCCGCGCTCCGGTGGACTTCAAGCCGCCGGGGTATCCGGTGTGGCGGCGATACAGCTTGGAGTCGAGCTTGGTCCCCGTCAGCCTCACCTTGTCGGCGTTGGTCACGACGACGAAGTCCCCCATGTCGAGGTAGGGCACGTAGTTAGGGCGGTGCTTGCCCGAGAGGATCCGGGCGATCCGCGTCGCCATGCGGCCCAAAACCAGACCGGAGGCGTCCACCACGAACCAGCCGTGGGTGACGTCGGCAGCCGATACTCTTCCTGTGCCAGAAGCCATTTCCAACCCCTAAATCCTGACTTTCAAGATGGCCCACGCCGTGGCGAGCCCGGACGGGTCCTCTTTCGAGGGCGCGTAAGAATACGCAAGGGAGCCAGGGGTGTCAACAACCCGGCCGGAGAAGCCAGAGCTCCCCGAAGC
>JBASRI010000588.1:0-6207 GCA_049273755.1 Thermoanaerobaculia bacterium | reverse complement strand
CGCCACGGCTTTCCGGCGAAGACCGCCGCGGGCGCCGGCGTCGTGACCTCGGGGACCCATTCGCCCACGCTCGGCAAGCCCATCGGTCTGGCCCTGCTTCCGACGGCGGCCGCGGCCGTGGGAACCGAGTTCGAAGTCGACATTCGCGGGCGCGCCGCCGCCGCCCGAGTCGTCCCGACGCCGTTCTACAAGAGGAAGGGAAGCTGATGGACGACCTGCATTACAGCCCGAGCCACGAGTGGGTGCGTGTCGACGGCGACATCGGCACGATCGGGATCACGGACCACGCCCAGAAGCAGCTGGGCGAGATCGTGTATCTCGAGCTGCCGGAGGTGGGGCACGTCTACAACGCGGACGACGAGTTCGGCACGGTCGAATCGGTCAAGGCGGTCTCCGAGCTCTTCACGCCGGTCTCCGGCGAAGTCGTCGAGGTGAACAAAGGCGCCGTGGCCGAGCCCGGAATCATCAACGACGACGCACAGGGCGACGGCTGGCTCATCAAGATCAAACTGTCGACCGACGACGAGGTCCGAAAGCTCATGTCGGCCGACGCCTACGCGAAGTACGTGCGCGAGGAAGAGCAGGGCTAGGGCCGGTGAAGTTCCTGCCGACCTCGGATCGCGAGCGAGAGCAGATGCTCGCCGCGATCGGCGTTTCGTCCGTCGAGGATCTCTTCGCCGCCGTGCCCGCCCAGGTGCGCCAGGCCCCGGACCTGCCCGGCCCGCTCTCGGAGATCGAGATCCGGCGCCTCCTCGGGGGCCTCTCCGCGAAAAACGCCAACGCGCGGGACACGGCTTTCTTCCTGGGAGCCGGCGTCTACAACCACTACGTGTCGGCGATCGCGGACCAGATGCTGTATCGCGCCGAGTGGTTGACCTCCTACACGCCGTACCAGCCCGAGGTCTCCCAGGGCACGCTCCAGTCGATCTTCGAGTTCCAGACGCACATCTGCCAGCTCACCGGCCTCGAGGTCGCCAACGCGTCGCTGTACGAGGGCGCCTCGGCGCTGGTCGAGGCGCTGCTGATGGCCGAGCGGCTGTCGAAGGGGAAGAAGCGCGCGGTTCTCTCGGCGGGCATCCACCCGGAGTACCGCGAGACGGTCGAGACGTACTTCCGCAACCTGGGCCTCGAAACCGTCGAGGTGCCGATCGGGGCCGACGGCGCGACCGATCCGCGGACGCTTGCCGCCGCGTGCGGCCGGACGACGTTTGCCGTGGCGATCCAATCCCCCAACTTCTACGGCGTCGTCGAAGACTGGAACGTCGGCTCCGCCGCGGCCCGCGCGGTGGGTGCGCTCTCGGTCGCCGTCGTCGCGGAGGCCGTCTCGATGGCGCTGCTCGCGCCGCCCGGGGAGAACGGCGCGGACATCGCCTGCGGCGAGGCCCAGTCGCTGGGCGTGCCGATGCATCTGGGCGGCCCGCTGCTGGGGTTCCTGGCCTGCCGCTCCGAGCACCAGCGCCAGATCCCGGGCCGCCTCGTGGGGCAGACGCGCGACGCCGAGGGCAGGCGGGCCTTCTGCCTGACGCTCTCGACCCGTGAGCAGCACATCCGCCGGGAGAAGGCGACTTCGAACATCTGCACGAACCAGGGACTGATGGCCCTGGCCTCCAATATCCACATGTCGCTGCTGGGCAAGAAAGGCCTGCGCGAGGTCGCGCTCCAAAGCCACGCCAAGGCGGAGTACTTGAAGCGCGAAATCGCGAAGATCCCGGGCTACCGGATTCCGCACTCCGGACCGACGTTCAACGAGTTCGTGGTCGAGGCGCCCGAGGACGCGGAAACGCTCCTTTCGCGGCTGGCGGCGCGCAAGATCCTGGCCGGCGTGCCTCTCTCGCGCTACGACGCGGCCGACCGGAAGCGGTTCCTGGTCGCCGCGACGGAGATGAACCCGAAGGGCGAAATGGACCATCTGGTCGCGGCGCTTTCGGGAAGGGCGGCATGAGCGTCGAGATCGAAGAGAAGGCGGCTTCGGCCGCGCCGCGGGAGAGGCCCGAGGCGCGCGCCGAGCCGCTCGTCTTCGAGCGTTCGGGCGAGGGCAAGGTCGGTTATTCGCTGCCCCCGCTCGACGTTCCGGCGAAGATCGCGATCCCGGAAAAGCTCCGGCGCGAAGAGATTCCGGAGGGGACCCAGATCACCGAGGTCGAGGTCGCGCGCCACTTCACGCGCCTCTCGCGCCTGAACTTCTCGATCGACCAGGGGCTCTACCCGCTGGGCTCGTGCACGATGAAGCACAACCCGCGCACCAACGAGGAGATGGCGCGGCTGCCGGGATTCGCCGCGGCGCACCCGCTGGCTCCCGAGAACGTCTCGCAGGGCGCGCTCGAGCTCGCATGGCGCCTGGAGAAAATCCTCGTGGAGCTGACCGGGCTCGCGCGCGTGACCCTCCAGCCTTCGGCGGGCGCGCAAGGGGAGCTCGCGGGCATGCTCATGGTCCGCAGGGCGCTCGAGAAGACCGGCCGGGCGAGGACAACGGTGCTGATCCCGGACTCGGCCCACGGCACCAACCCGGCGTCGGCGCACTTTGCGGGGTACAAGGTCAAGGAGCTCAAGTCCAACCCGCGCGGCACGATCGACCTTTCGGTGCTCGAGGCCGCGACGACCGAAGACGTCGCCGCGCTCATGCTCACGGTCCCGAACACCCTGGGCGTTTTCGAGGACCGCATCCTCGACATCGCGCGGATCGTGCACGCCAAGGGCGGCTACCTCTACTGCGACGGCGCCAACTTCAACGCCTTCGTGGGCGTGGCGAAACCGGGCCTGATGGGCGTGGACGTCATGCACATGAACCTCCACAAGACCTTCTCGACACCGCACGGCGGGGGAGGGCCGGGCTCGGGGCCCGTGGCCGTGGGGGAGGCACTCGTTCCGTTTCTGCCCCGGCCGACGGTGGAGCGGCGAGCCGACGGCAGCTTCTTCCTCGACTTCGACCGGCCCGACTCGATCGGGCGCCTCCGGACGTTCCTCGGCAACTTCGGCATGTTCGTGCGGGCGCTGTCCTACATCGCGGCATACGGCAACCGGATCGGCGAGGTGGCGCGCGGCGCGGTCCTGAACGCGAACTACATCCGCGCCGGGCTCTCGGACGTCTACCACCTCAAATACGACGCGCCCTCGATGCACGAGGTCGTTTTCTCGGACAAGAGGCAGGCCGAACAGGGCGTCTCCAACATGGACATCGCCAAGCGGCTCATGGACTACGGCTTCCATCCGCCGACGGTTTCCTTCCCGCTGATCGTCCACGGGGCGTTGATGATCGAGCCTACCGAGACCGAAGGCAAGGCCGGCCTCGACGCGTTCATCCACGCGATGAAAGAGATCGCGCGCGAGTGCCTCGAGGAGCCGGACCTCGTGCGCCACGCCCCGCACTCGACCCCCGTCAAGCGCGTGGACGAGGTCGGCGCCGCCCGCAACCTGGTCCTGCGCTGGCGGCCGAAGGCCTGATTCTCCGCTTCGAGCGCCTCGTCGCGGAGAGCCGGGCCGAGGTGCGGAGCTCGAAGCGCATAGCGACGCATTGAAGAAGAAGGCGGCGAGGAACCGCGCGGTCCAGCCGTACGACGCGGCGATCGCTCTCCAACAAACGGGATATCGCCGCCGCACTGGCGGTTTCGAGAGGGTCGCGGCGGAAAGCAATCCGGCGGCCCTCGCCCGACGTGCGATATCCTGTCGGCCGGCCGGATCCCGATGACCGAGAGCTTCCACCGAAAGTGCCCGTTCTGCGGCGGCGACATGCTCCGCTCGCGCTCCCACAAGTGGGGGTACACCCACTATTTCTGGCAGAAACCCTGGGGGCGGACGCTCTTCGGGTTCGGCGCCGAGCGCGTGTACCCCTGGGCCTGCATGGGCTGCGGCGTGGTCCTCTTCTATCTTGACCGGCTCCCGGCCGTGGTCGAGGAGTACCGCAACTCGCGCACCACCGTCCGCGCGCCGGAGGGCGTCCCGGCCACCATCAAGCCTTGATCGCGATCGGGTACCTGGACGGCAACCGGCTCACGCGCGCCGTGATCGCCGGCGCGCACTTCGTGGCCGAGCGCGCCGAGGCCCTCAACAAGATCAACGTCTTCCCCGTGGCGGACGGCGACACGGGGACCAATGTCGCGTCGACCCTCCAGAAGATCGCGGCGGGCATCTCGCGGGTTCGCCAGCGGCACGTCCGCGAGCTCTCCCGGTCGCTGGCGGACCAGGCCATCGGCGGCGCGCGCGGCAACTCCGGCGCGATCCTTGCCCAATTCTTCTGCGGCTTCGCGGAGGGGCTGCCGGACGCGCCGCGGGTCACGACGCGCGGGTTCGGGCAGGCGGTGGTCAAGGCGGCGGAGTCCGCCTACAGCGCGATCGCGCGGCCGGTCGAGGGGACGATCCTGACGGTCATCCGCGACTGGGCGCGTCACGTCGCCGACCGCGCCGACGAGATCAGGGATTTCGGGGCCCTGCTTCCGGAGTCCCTGAAGGCCGCGAAGACCTCGCTCGAGAACACGCCCAAGCAGATGAAGGTGCTCCAGAAGGCCGGCGTCGTGGATGCGGGAGCGCAGGGCTTCGTCTATCTGCTCGAGGGCATCGTCAAGTACGTGCGCGAGGCCGCGCGGCACGCCCCGCCGCTCGTCGCGCCCGAAGAGGCCAGGGCCGCGGTCTTCGACCGCGCGCCCGAGGCGATCCTGTTCCGCTTTTGCACGGAGGCGCTCCTCGAGGGCGACGCGATCGACCGCGATGCGCTGCGGCGCGGGGCGGCGCTGCTCGGGGATTCCATCGTCCTCGCCGGCGGATCCTCCCGCGTCCGCCTCCACGTCCACACCAACGAGCCGGAGAGGCTCTTCGAAATGGCCGCGCGTTTCGCCGACGTCGCCCAGACGAAGGTCGAGGACATGCGGGCGCAGCATGAGTCCCGCTTCGACCAGAACCGCGCCGCCCGCGTCGGGATCGTCACCGACTCGACCTGCGACCTTCCGGCCTCGATGATCGAGGAGTTGCAGGTGGGCGTGGTCCCGGTGCGCGTCTACTTCGGCTCGGAGAACTACCTCGACAAGGTCACGATCGCGCCCTCCGAGTTCTACGCGCGCTTCGCGGTCACCGACGAGGCGCCGAAGACCTCGCAGCCGCCACCGGCCGACTTCACGCAGGTCTATGAAAACGTCGCGGAGCACTCCGGCTCGATCGTCTCGGTGCATCTGTCCGCGGGCTTCTCGGGAACCTACCAGGCGGCGATCGTGGGCGCGCGGCCCGTGCAGAAGACGAGGATCCAGCACGTGGACAGCCGCAACGTGTCGGTCGGGTTGGGCCTCGTCGTGCGGGCCGCCGCCGAGGCCGCGGCCTCGGGCAGGGACGCGGACGAGGTCGAGAAGATCGCGCGGGAGACCGCCGATCGCGTCCGGACGTTCGTCGCCGTGCCAACGCTGAAGCACCTGGTGCGCGGAGGCCGGGTGTCGCCGCTGCGGGGGCTCATCGCCCGGATGCTGGGCCTGTTGCCCGTCCTCATGATCACGCGGGAAGGCGTCGCGGGACCGGCGGGGAAGGCCCGCGGCTACGCGGCCGCCCGCCGGAAGATGATGAAGCTCCTGTTCGACGAGGCGGGCGAGCGGGTATCCGCCTCGCGCCGCTTCGGCGTCGCCCACTGCGACGCCGAGGGCGCCGCCGAGGAGCTGGCGCGCGAGATCCGCGAGCGCTATCCCGAGTCCGACGTCATGATCGTCGAATGCGGCCCGGCGCTCGGGGCGCACGGCGGGCCCGGGGCGCTGGCGGTGGCGGTGTTGCCCTAACAGGTCCCAGGTCCCAAGATGCTGTTCACCGTCGGCCACTCGAATCGGCCCCTCGAGGACTTCGTCGGAATCCTGAAGGCGCACGGAGTGGAGCGGATCCTGGACGTGCGCCGGTATCCCGTCTCGCGCAAGTGGCCGCATTTCGACGCGGCGGCGCTGGAGGCGTCGCTCGCCGGCGCGCGAATTGACTATGCCGGCCTGCCTGAGCTCGGCGGCCGGCGCAAGCCCCGCGAGGACTCGCCGCACGCCGCGTGGAGGGAGGCCTCCTTCCGCGGGTTCGCCGACTTCATGGACACGCCCGAGTTCGCGCAGGCGCTGGCGCGCGCGAGCGCCCTGGCCGCCGAAAAGCCTTCGGCCCTTATGTGCGCGGAGGCGCTGCCGTGGAAGTGCCACCGGCAGCTCATCGCCGATGCCGTCGTGGCCCGCGGTGCGGAGGTGGTGCACCTTCTCGGCCCCGGCC
>JBASRI010000579.1:0-6702 GCA_049273755.1 Thermoanaerobaculia bacterium | reverse complement strand
GCGTCCGGCCGCGCCTCCCGTGTCCACGCCCAGCCGGTCGAATACCACCCGCGCCGCCGCGAGGCGCTCCCGGATGCGGGAGGCCGGGTGGACCAGCTCTTCCGGGGCAAAGGCGTCGCGGTCCAGGTCGCGGTCCTCGGCCACGCGCTCCTCGAACACCGACAGCTCCTCCTCGACCTGCGCCGGCTCCTCAACGACCACCAGCGCGTCCCCGGCGTGGTCGAGCCAGGAGGCCGGCATCGCGGAGACGGCGGGCGCGAAGACGTCCCGCTCGGCTTCCGAGGGCGGCCGGCCGATACGCTCGGTCATGAGCCGCCGGGCCTCCTCGGACTCTTCGGAGGCCGCGAAGGGCGCGAGCGCAACTTCTTCGATCTTCTCCTGCGTGCGCTGCGTGTCGGGGTCGAAGAGGCGGATCGAATCGACCCGGTCGCCGTCGAGCTCGATGCGGACGGCGAGCTCCCGATCGGGCGGGAAGACGTCCACGAGGCCGCCGCGGACGGCCAGGTCGCCGGTCTCGATCACCAGGTCGCCTCGCCGGTACCCGACGCGGGTGAGCCGCGCGGCCAGGCTCGAGAGCGAGATCTCGTCGCCCCGGCGGATCCGGACGAACAGCCCGGAGACCCGCGCCGGATCGGGCATTCGCGTGAAGAGCGACCGCGCGGGCAGGACGGCGGCCGCCGGCCGTCCTCGCTCCGAGAGCGCCGCCAGCAGCGCGAACTCGTCGCGCCGCGATTTCAGGGACGCGGGAATCCGCTGGTACGGTGTCAGCGTCGGGGCCGGGGCGTGAAAGACGCGGGTCAGCCCCGCGGCGGCGAGATCCCCGGTCAGGCGGGCGGCGTCCTTCTCGCTCGCGACGACGACCGCGATCGAGCGGGAAAGGTCCCGGGAGAGCGCGGCGAGGATGACCGCGGGCAGCGCGCCCACCCCGCCCGACACGACCAGACGGTCTTCTCCCCCCCGGACCGCCTCGAGGAGGCCCGCGTACGAAGGGAGTTCCCGAACGAGATCCGTGAGCAACAACGGCGAAAAACCCGGAACCCTGGGTCAGGAACCGACGCGCACCAGCGGCGAATTCTCCCTCAGCCGGGTCACCGCGGCGATCGTCGTTTCCGCGGCGTAGTCCACCTCTTCTTCCGTCGTCCAGCGACCGGCCCCGAAGCGGATGGAGGCGTGGGCGAGGGCGGCCGGAACCCCGATCGCCGTTAGCACGTGCGAGGGCTCGAGCGCCGCCGACGTGCACGCCGAGCCGGAAGAGACGGCGACGTCCTTCAGGCTGACCAGGAGCGCCTCCCCTTCCACGCCGGCGAAGGATACATTGAGGTTGCCCGGAAGCCGGCGCTCCTCGACCCCCGCCGCCAGCGCGCCGTCCTTCTCGATCCCGGGCAGGGGCGGGCCGTTCAACGTGAGGCCCTCGATCCGCGACGCGAGGGCCTCGTGGAGCCGCCCGCGCAGGCGCCGCAGGCGCCTGGACTCTTCTGGGATCTCGGCCACGGAGAGCTCCGCGGCGGCGCCCAGGCCCACGATCCCGGGCACGTTCAGAGTCCCGGAGCGCATGCCTCGCTCGTGCCCGCCCCCGAAGAGGATCGGCTGCAGGCGCACGCGCGGGTTCTTGCCGCGCACGTAGAGCGCTCCAACCCCCTTGGGGCCGTAGATCTTGTGCGCCGTGACGGAGGCGAGGTCCACGTGCATGGCCTCGACGTCGAAGGGGATCTTCCCGAAGCCCTGGACCGCGTCGGTGTGGAAGAGAACTCCGCGCTCGCGGCAGATCGCCCCGATCCGGCCGATCCGCTGGATCGTGCCGATCTCGTTGTTGGCCAGCATGAGCGTCACGAGGACCGTGTCGTCTCGGATCGCCTCCCGCACGCGCTCGGGCGGGACCTCGCCGGTCTTCTCGGGCGCCAGATACTCCACGCGGAAGCCTTCCCGCTCGAGCTGCCGGCAAGCGTCGAGCACGGCGCTGTGCTCGGTCGGCGCGGTGACCACGTGGCCGCCTTTCTCGCGGTAGAGCCGCGCGACGCCGAGAATCGCGAGGTTGTCGGACTCCGTCGCACCCGAGGTGAAGACGATCTCCCTGGCCGAGGCGTTCATCGCCCGCGCGACCCGGTCGCGCGCCGCGTCGACGGCTCCCTCCGCCTCCCAGCCGAAGACGTGGCCGCGCGAGGCCGGGTTGCCGAAGGACTTGGTGAAGTACGGCAGCATGGCTTCGAGGACGCGCGGGTCCACGGGCGTCGTCGCGTGATAGTCGAGATAGACGGGCAACTCCATGAGCCGCCTATTTTATGACGTCGCCGGGCGCTAGAATGATTGAGCGATGTCCAGTCTGCCCCGGGCGAACCCGAGCTCTTTCGGCTTCTCTTCCCCGCCCCCCGGCGTGCGCCTGGTCCACGCCTTCGAACGGCCCTACGAGAACGTCGTCGCGACGGCGCGCACCTGCTACTCGGCCAAGGGGATCGTGACCGAGGACCAGGCCTCGGCCAAGCCGGACCGGCGCGACGCGATCGCCAAATCCATCTACGAGGCCGGACACCACACGACCTTTCAGCACGCGCATTTCCAGTTCGCGCTGGAGAACGTCTCGCGGCACTTTTTATGGACGTTCCTCCACTCGCACCCCTTTTACAACTCCGAGCAGGTCTCACAGCGCTACGTCGAGGTCAAGAAGGGCAATTTCGCCGTGCCGCCGATGGGGCCGGCGGAGCGCGAGCTGTTCGAGCGCACCGCGCGGCGCCAGCAGGAGGCCTACTCCCGGCTCACGGAGCTCCTGACGCCGCTCGCGGGCGAGCGCTTTTTCGGGCTCTTCCCCGGCCGCACCCGCGGCGACGGCCGCGCGCGGTTCGCCGGCGCCGTCCAGAAGCGGGCGCAGGAAATCGCGCGCTACGTGCTCCCGGTCGCGACGTTCTCGTACCTCTACCACACGATCTCGGGCGTGACGCTCTTCCGCTACTGGCGGCTCTGCGAGTCCCTGGACGCGCCGACCGAGCAGCGGGAGGTCGTGGGGCAAATGGTCGCCGCGGTGCTGCGGCACGACCCGCTCTACGAGACCGTGCTGCAGGATCCCCTCCCCCTGGAAGAGACGCCGGAGTTCGCGGCATTCCGCTCGCTGCCCCCGGCGCGCGCCACCTCGAAGAGCTTCCGCGAGGAGTTCGACCGCGAGCTGTCCGGCCGGGTCTCGCGCCTGGTGGACTGGAAGGCCAACAACGAGGAGATCCTGGCCTCCGCCGTGCGCGAGATCCTCGGCGCGCCGCGCGCGGCCCTCTCCGACGACGAGGCGATCCGGATGGTCCTCGACCCGTCGAAGAACCGGATCCTGGGCGAGACGCTGACCCTGACCACGAACGACAAGCTGTCGCGCGCGATGTTCCATCCCTCCTACACGTTCCGCAAGAAGCTCTCGCACACGGCCGACAGCCAGGACCAGCGCCACCGCATGACGCCTGCCTCGCGCCCCGCGCTGCCGGCGTACCTGTCGGAAGAGCCCGACTACATCGTCCCCATGCTCGTCGAGGACGTGCCCGACGCCGACGCGCTCTACCGCCGGACGATGGAGGAGACCTGGGAGGCGATCGGAGAGCTCCGCGCGCGCGGCGTCTCGGACGAGTTCGCCGCGTACCTGCTCCCCAACGCCGTCGCGATCCGCTTCACCGAGTCGGCGGACCTCCTGAACCTCCACCACAAGTTCGCCATGCGCCTCTGCTACAACGCGCAGGAAGAAATCTGGCGCGCGTCCCTCGACGAGGCCCTCCAGATCCGCGAGGTCAACCCGCGCATCGGACCGTGGCTGCTGCCTCCGTGCACCCTGCGCCACCTCGCCGAAGTCCGCCCCGTCTGCCCCGAAGGCGAGCGCTTCTGCGGCGTCGTGGTCTGGAAGAAGGACCAGAGCGAGTATGTGAGGGAGCTCTAGAGAATCGGATGTTGGAGCCCAAGACCTTTCGCGGCCAGCCCGGGAGCAACGGTTCGACGCAAAAACCCCTGTCGGATGTGCTTCGGCTGAAAGTCGTTCTGCTCGAGGTCGTACCTCCCGTCTGGCGACGGGTCCAGGTTCCCGCCAACCTCACGCTTCGCCAGCTCCACGCGGTTCTCCAGTGCGCGATGGGCTGGACGGATTCCGAGGCGCACCTGTTTCGCGTCGGCGCCGCGCTCTATGGAAGGACCTCGGACGCCTCGGACCCGACGAAGGATTCGCGCTGGGTGACCGTCGGCGACGCCTCCGTCGGAGCGACGTCCTTCCGGTACGACCGGGTCGCAGGCGACCGCTGGGAGCACGAGATCCGGATCGAGGCCGTCGCGAAAGGCAATCCGAACAATCAGCAGCCCATCTGTCTTGCGGGCGAGCGGGCCTGTCCGCCCGATGACTGCGGCGGGCCAGAGGACTACGTGGATCGCGTCACCTTCCTGACGCCGTCGCTCTCGCTCGACCGGTTCGACCCCGAGTACTTCGATCTGGAAGCCGTCAACCAGGCGCTCTCCTGGTTGCGGTGAGCGCGCCCGCCTTCCTCTTGCTCTTGATCGCGCTCGAGGCGTCGCATACTTCCTGGCCGGCAGCCTCGCGCTCGAAGCGCTCTGGGCCAACCTCGTCGCGAGCGGCGCACGGGCCGGGCCGTGGGTCGTCAAACCGCTCGACGCGTATCGCAAAGGTCTGGGCGCCGGTGGACTTCGAAAGCCAGAAGGAGTCGCGTCCCCAGGCCGCCGATGACTGATCCCCCCCACGAGGACGCCGAAGAGACCGTCGCGACGCCGCCGGCCGGCCGGAAGACGCCGCCCTCGGGCTCGGGCAAGCAGATGTGGCGCCCGCCGGGCCTGCCGGAAGGCGAAGTCCTCGCGGGCCGCTTCCGCATCACCCGCTTCATCGCGCGCGGCGGGATGGGCGAGGTGTACGAGGCCGAGGACCTGGTTCTGAAGGAGCGCGTCGCCCTCAAAACGATCCGCGCGGACGTGGCCGGCGACGAGCGCACGATGGAGCGGTTCCTGCGGGAGGTGCACCTGGCCCGCAGCGTCACGCACCCGAACGTGGCGAGGACCTACGACATCTTCCCCCAGGGGCCCGTCACGTTCTTGACGATGGAGCTGCTCTCGGGCGAAACCCTCGCCCAGCGCCTCGCCCGCTCGGGGCGCATGCGCCCGGAGGAGGCGCTGCCCCTCGTGGAACAGATGGCGGCGGCGCTGGCGGCCGCCCACGAGGCGGGCGTCGTGCATCGCGATTTCAAGAGCGCCAACGTCATGCTCTCGCCCGACGAGCGCCGGCCCGGAGGCGCCCGAGCGGTCGTCACGGACTTCGGACTCGCCCGGCGGAACCGCCCGGGGCGAGGCTCGCAGACTTCGCTGACGGCGACCGAGGCGGTGATGGGAACCCCGGACTACATGGCCCCGAGCAGATCGAAGGCCGCGAAGTCTCCCCCGCGACCGACGTCTACGCCCTCGGAATCGTCATGTACGAGATGGTCACCGGTGGGCCGCCGTTCCAGGGCGACACGCCCCTCTCGGTGGCGTTGAAGAAGCTCAAAGAGGCGCCCCCGTCCCCCCGGGGCGGCGCACCGGACCTGCCGCCGGCGTGGGAGGAGACGATCCTGCGCTGCCTCGAGCGCGCGCCCGCAGACCCTTTCGCGTCGGCCCCCGAGGTCGTGCGGGCGCTCCACGGCGAGACCATCGCGATCCTCGGCTTCAAGAACCTCGCCGGCCGCCCCGAGGAAGCCTGGGTCTCGACGGCCCTTTCCGAGATGCTGACGACCGAGCTCGCCGCCGGCGAGAAGCTCCGCGCAATCTCGAGCGAGGACGTGGCGCGGATGAAGAGCGATCTCTCGCTGCCCGAAGCCGACACGCTCGGGCGCGAGAGCCTCGAACGCGTCCGGAAGAACATCGGCGCCGATCTCGTCCTGCTCGGCTCGTATCTGGCGATGGGACAGGGTCCCGGCTCCTCCGTTCGCCTGGATCTGCGCCTCCAGGACACGGCCGCCGGCGAGACGATCGCGGTCGTGTCCGAGAAGGGCGCCGCCTCCGACATCGACGGCCTCGCCACGCGAGCCGGCGAGCGCCTGCGCGAGAAGCTGCAGCTTCCGGCCGTGTCCCAGGCGGAGGCGCAGGCCGTTCGCTTGTCGCTGCCCTCGAGCCCCGAGGCCGCGCAGCTCTATGCCGAGGGCCTCGCGAAGCTTCGGGTCTTCGACGACGTGGCCGCGCGGGACCTGCTCGAGAAGGCCGTCGCGCTGGACCCGAAGCACGCCCTCGCCCGCTCGGCCCTGGCCGGGGCCTGGGCGGGGCTGGGCTACGACGCGAAGGCGCTGGAGGCCTCGAAGACGGCCTTCGAGCTCTCCGGCAACCTCGCGCGCGAGACGCGGCTCTCCGTCGAGGGGCGCTACCGCGCAATGAGCAACGACTGGGACCGGGCGATCGAGATCTATCGCTCCCTGTTCACGTTCTACCCCGACAACCTGGACTACGGATTGCAGCTTGCCGGAGCCCGGACCCGCGCGGGGCGCCCCGGCGACGCGCTCGCGACGATCGCTGCGCTGCGGCGGGCGTACCCGAAGGATGACCCGCGGATCGGCCTGGCCGAGGCCGAGACGTCCAAGGCCCTCTCGGACTTCCCGCGCATGGAGAAGGCCGCGGTTCAGGCGGCCGTGCTGGCCGAAGCGGCCGGCGCCCGGCTGCTCGCCGCCACCGCGCGTTTGGAGCAGGCCATCGCGCGGCGCAACCTGGGCGACCCGAAGG
>JBASRI010000107.1:0-6116 GCA_049273755.1 Thermoanaerobaculia bacterium | reverse complement strand
CCGCCTTTTCCGATCTTCGTCGAAGAAAAAATGTAGGGCGCGCCGGTCTTCCGGCGTTCCGCCCGCCTGCCGCAGGGACTCGCCGCAGACGCGGCGGTCCAATTCCCCGAAGTACGCGCCGTCGCATCGGGGCGCGCGCGCGCTCATCCACTACTGCGCGGAGTTCGTCGGCTCCCTTGACTGTTTCGTCATTGACGCGCACGTGCGCGTTCGTTCCGGAGCGTTGAGTGCGATTCACGGATTCGGATTCGCGCTTCGGACTCCGGCCTCACCGCTTCTCGCGGTCCTCGCGAGACCGAATTCCGTCCTTCCTCCTCGTGCGCAGGGCCCGAGGATCCAAAAAAGCCCCGTGGCACTGGCGTTGCTCTTCTCCGACTCGGCCGCTGCGCATCGCGGCGAGTCCGAAAGGAGCTTGATGGAATGAACGCAACACATTCGCGCCGGACCTCGGCAGCTTGGCGGGCGGCTCGGGCGGCCGTGCTCGCTCTCGCGCTGGGATCGCTGGCGTCCGCGCAGCAATTGACGGGCAACATCTACGGCTACGTCTCCGACGAGCAGGGAGGCCGCCTCCCGGGCGTCAGCGTCAGCCTGACCGGGATCGGCGCGCCGAAGATCCAAGTCACCGACGAGCGCGGCGAATACCGCTTTCTGAACCTGAGCCCGGGCGCCTACACGCTGACCTACGAGCTGCAGGGGTTCACCAAGGTCGAAAAACCCGACGTGCAGGTCTCGGTCGGCCAGAACACGAACACGAGCACGCAGATGAAGATCGGGATCGAAGCGGTCGTGATCGTGCCCGGGGAACCGGCTCTTCTCGACACGCGCAAGGTCGGGACAGGCGCTGTCATCGACCAGGAGCAGCTCAAGTCCATTCCGACGGCGCGCGATCCCTGGGTCATCATCCAGACCGTCCCCGGCGTCCAGATGGACCGCGTCAACGTCGGCGGCAACGAGAGCGGCCAGCAGTCGACGTACGTCGGCAAGGGCGCCGACACCGCGCAAAACGTCTGGAACCTGGACGGCGTCACGATCACCGACCTCGGGGCGCTCGGGTCCTCGCCGACGTACTACGACTTCGATTCCTTCGAGGAGATCCAGGCCTCGACGGGCGGAAGCGACGTCACTTCGGCCACGCCCGGCGTCCAGCTGAACCTCGTGACCAAGCGCGGCACCAACGACGTGCACGGCTCGGCGCGGTTATTTCTGGCCGACGGGAAATGGCAGTGGGACAACCTTCCCCAGGAGGCGATCGATCAGGGCGTGAGGGGCGGCAACCGCGTCAACGAGGTCCAGGACTACGGCGTCGAAGTGGGCGGGCCCATCTGGCGCGACAAGGTCTGGGCCTGGGGCGCGTATGGGCGCAACCAGATCGACCTCTTCAACATCTCGGGCTCGCCCGACAACACGACCTTGAAGGACGTCAACGCCAAGATCAACGCGCAGGTCACCGCGGGCACATCGCTGACGGGCACGTTCAGCGACGGCAACAAGCAGAAGTTCGGGCGCAACGTCAGCTTCTTCCGCCCGCCCCCGGCGTCCTGGAACCAGGACGGCCCCACGCGGATCTGGAAGGGCGAGGTCTCCCAGGTCTTCTCCTCGTCGCTCTTCCTGACGGGCTCCTATTCGTCGATGTCGAGCGGCTTCTCGCTGACGCCGCAGGGAGGCAACGACGTCAACAACGTCTACATCAACACCTCCGGGCAGTACCAGAACAGCTATTTCTTCTACGATACGGTGCGCCCGCAGCACCAGGCCACCGCCAACGGTTCCTACTTCTTCTCGGCCGGGCCGACCGGCAACGAGCTGAAGTTCGGGTTCAACTATCGAACGGCGTCAGTCTCGTCGATCACCGCCTGGCCGGGGAACGGCAACGTCGGGGACCTCGCGAACTTCCAACCGTTCGACGCCGCGCTCCTGACCCGGCAGAAGAACATCGTCTCGGCCATGCGCTACTACTCGGGGTACCTGTCGGACACGGTGACGGTCGGCAACCTGACCGTCAACGCCGGGGTGCGGTACGACTTCCAGAGGGGGCGCAATCTCGGCTCGACGTCTCCAGGGAATCCCGTGGCGCCCGACATCCTCCCCACGGTGACGACTACCGACAGTCCGTACCGGTTCGATTGGAGCGACGCGGTTCCGCGCGTGGGAGCGACTTATGCCCTGGGCCAGGACAAACGCACCCTCCTCCGCGCCAGCTACGCGCGCTATGCCGACCAGCTCGGCAGCGCCACGGTGGCCCTCGACAACGCCGGGGCGCTGTCGGGCGTCTACTACGAGTGGCACGACCTCAACGGCGATCATGTGATCACGCGCGACGAGATCAACTTCAACCACCAGTTCAGCTTCTACGGGTTCGACCCGAACAATCCAGGCTCGACCGCCTCCCCGGTCGTCATCGACCCGAACCTGAAGTCGGGGAAGACGGACGAGGCCATCGCGGGCATCGAGCGCGAGGTCATGCCGGACTTCGTCGTCGGCGTCAACTACACCTACCGGAAGTACAGCGGCGCGATCTTCCCGAAGCGCGCCGGGCTGAATCCCTCGGACTACCACGTCGCAGGGTTCCTGGACGGCACGCTCGCCGACGGGACCCGGTTTCACCAGCCCTACTACGCGTTGAACGCGGGGATCGAGCCTCCGGCGGGGATTGACGTCATCAACCGCCCCGACTGGAACACCCAGTACAACGGCGTCGAGCTCAACCTCCAGAAGCGCCTCACGAACCGCTGGATGGTGCGAGGCAGCTTCACCTACAACGACTGGAAGCAGCACGGCGGACCCGGCGCCTGCTACGAACCGACCAACGACCGGGGCGGCATCAACAATCTCTGGCCCGGCACGCCGATTCCCATTCCCACCGGCGGAACCTGCGCCGGCGACGACATCGCCGCTCTTCCGGCGGGGTCGGCCAGCGGCGCCAAGAACGAGGTCTTTCTCAACTCGCGCTGGCAGTTTTCCGTCGGCGGCCTCTACCAGCTTCCGCTGGGCTTCGCCGTCGCAGGCAACGTTTTCGGGCGCGAGGGCTATCCGATGGTCAACTTCGTCCGTCTGAATCCGGGCGACGGGCTCGGCACGAGGGACAACATCATCGGCAAGCTCGGCGACCGGCGCTACGAGAACGTCTACGAGCTCGACCTTCGCTTGGAGAAGGTGATCGACGTCAAGCCTCTCCAGATCACGCTTTCCGCCGACATCTTCAACGCGCTCAACAGAGGCACGATCCTCCAGCGCAACTCGAACACCCCGGCGATCGCGACCACCGCGGACGGGACCGTCACGGTCGAGTCCCCGGCCTACAACCAGATCATCGAGATCCAGTCGCCGCGGATCCTGCGGCTGGGCGCCCGGGTGTCCTTCTAGAACGGTCCGCGGTTCCTCTGTCCTCTTGAGGGGGGGCCTTCGGGCCCGCCCTCTTTTTTCGTGGCAAGATAGGCTTCCTGAGCCGAGCATCCCTGCTTTCTCTCGAAGCCCTCCCGCCCGCGCGGGGTTTCGACGTCCTGTGTCTCCCGATCATCGACTGGGGGTTTCGCTTCCAGCGTCCCCAGCAGCTCCTGTCGGCGTTCGCGGCGGACGGGCACCGCGTTTTCTACCTGAAGACGGGCATCCTGGGCCTCGATCGCGAGCGGGAGGTCACGCGCGTGGCCGAGCGCGTTTTCGAGGTCGGTTTGCCGGGGGAGCACGACTTCGACGTTTACTCCCACAAGCTCGCGGGCGAGACCCTCGATCAGGCGTTCGAGGCGCTCGAAGGCCTCGTCGAGGGGGCAGGCGTCCGCGAGGCGGTCGTCCTCGTGCAGTACCCCTCGTGGGAACCGCTGGCGCTGCGGCTCCGCGAGCGGTTCGGCTGGCCCGTCGTCTACGACTGTCTGGACGAGCACACGGGTTTCGGCACCCACGGGCCCTCCACGGTCGAGGACGAAACGCGTCTGCTCGCGGAGAGCGACCTCGTTCTGGCGACGTCGCGGAGGCTCTTCGACCGGGTCCGGGCCGCGCGCCCGGACGTCCTCCGGCTTCCGAACGCCGCCGACGCGGAGCACTTCTCGATGCTTCCGGCCCGCGAAACGAGCCCCCTCGCGAATCTCCCGCGCCCGGTCATCGGCTATTACGGCGCGATCGCATCCTGGTTCGACGTGGAAGCGGTGCTTCAGGCCGCGCGGCTCCACCCGGGCTGGTCCTTCGCGCTCGTCGGCGATACGTTCGGAGCACGGCTCGGCGATCTGGCGAAACTGCCCAACGTGACGCTGTGCGGGGAGGTTCCGTACGCCCGCCTGCCGTCCTACGTGGCCGGCTTCGATGTCTGCACGATTCCTTTCCAGCGCACGCCGCTGACGGAAGCCACCAACCCCGTCAAGATCTACGAGTACTTTGCGACCGGGAAGCCCGTCGTGGCTCGGCGCCTGCCGGAGCTCGAGGCGTTCGCGGACGCGATCGACCTCTATGAGACGCCGGACGAGTTCGCCGCCAGTCTCGAGCGCGCGATCAAGGAGAGCGTGGCGGCGGGGCCGGCGGGGGAACGGCGCCGCCGGATCGCGCTCGAAAACACGTGGAAGGACCGGTACGCGGTCTTGCGCGAGCGGCTGGCAGGCCTCGAGAAACGCCCCTCACCCCTTTCCTCTCCCGCCGGGAGAGGGCGTTCTGTTGTGCCTGCGTCGCCGGATGCCGACGCCGTCGTCCGCCGCGTAAAGGAGATCCGGCGTCTCGCCGGTATCGTGCGCGAGCAGGCGGAAGGCATCGACTTCCTGCGCGCCGAGGTCGCCGGACGCGAGAAGCAGATCGAGCAGCTCCGGGAGCTCGCCGAGGCGCGCGACGCGCACCTGCGCGCCGCCCTGGCGGAGATCTCCCGCTGGGAGAATTCGCGGCTCGGACGCCTCCAGCGCGCGCTCTCGCGGGTGCGCGCGATTCCGGGACGCGCGCGGCGGGCGCTCGGGCAGGCGACGGCTCCCGGAACTCCGCTCTACGCCGCCGGGAGCAGGGCGATTCCCCGGCCCGTCGCCCGCTTCCTGCGCCGCACTCTGGCTCCCGTTCCCGGGAGCGAGGCCCTCGTGAAGCTCGACGGCGCGGCGCGGCGCACCGACGCCGTCCCGGCGCAGCCCGCCGGCCGCTACGACGTCGTCGTCTTTTCGATCATCGACTGGGACTTCCGGTTCCAGCGTCCCCAGCAGCTCGCGACACAGTTCGGGCGCCACGGCCACCGGGCCTTCTACCTTTCGACGACGAAGTTTCTCGCGCCCGGCGGCCCCGCGTGGGACCTGACGAAGAAGGCCGAGCGCGTCGGGGAGCTGCGGATCCGCTCGCGGCGGCCGCTCAACGTCTACAAAGGCCGCGTCGACGAGTCCGACGTGGCCACGCTCGTCGCGTCCTTCGAATCGATGGCGGCCGACCTCGCCATGGGCGACACGGTCTGCCTGGTGCAAATTCCGTTCTGGGCGCCGCTCGCCGAGCGCCTGCGCGAGCGGCTCGGCTGGCGCGTCGTGTACGACTGCATGGACGAGTGGACGAACTTCCCGGGCTTCGGCCCCGACGTGCTGGCGCTTGAGGACGGACTCGTGCGCCGGGCGGACCTGACGGTCGTGTCGGCGGACCGGCTGCTCGAGAAGTGGAAAGACGCCGCGCCGCGCGTGGTGCTCGCCAAGAACGGCATCGACGCGGACCACTACCGCGCCCACTACGGCGAGAACACGATTTTGGGCTCGGTCCGCCGTCCCGTGATCGGGTACTACGGCGCGCTGGCCTCCTGGGTCGACGTGCCGCTTCTCGAAAAGGTGGCGGACGCCTACCCGGGGGGCACGGTGGTGCTGGCCGGTGGGCACTTCGACGTGGATCTCTCGCCGCTTGCCTCGCGCAAGAACGTGCGGCTTCTGGGCCAGCGGCCGTATGCCGAGATGCCCGCGCTCCTGTGGAACTTCGACGCCTGCATCATCCCGTTCCTCATCAACGACATCACCGAGGCGACCAACCCGGTCAAGTTCTACGAGTACCTCTTCGGCGGCAAGCCCGTCGTGGCGCCGGCCTTGACCGAGCTCCTGCCGTTCGACGAGCTGTCTTATCTCGCTCGCGGACACGAGGAGTTCCTCGAGCAGCTCGCGCGGGCTCTCGCGGAGCCCCCGGGCGATCCC
>JBASRI010000507.1:0-1719 GCA_049273755.1 Thermoanaerobaculia bacterium | reverse complement strand
CGTCTGAAGGACTCCGACCCGAACGTGCGACAGGCCGTCGCGGAGGCGCTCGGAGCGGTCGGGCCGAAGGCGTCGTCCGCCGTCCCGGCGCTGATCGCCGCGTGCCGCGTTCCGGAAGAGTCCGTCCACGTCCTGCGCGCCTGCGCCGCGGCTCTCGGCGCGATCGGGCCCGCGGCTCGCGCGGCGCTTCCAGTGCTTCGGGAGATCGCGGCCAAGCCGATCCCGCACGTGGGGGGCGTGATCGACCTGACGCCGGCGTGGGCGGCATCGCGGGCGATCGAGAAGATCGAGGGCAAGACGGAGAAGTAGCAAGGCGCAAGTGAGCGAGCGGGGGCTCTTCGAGCTCGGGATCCCTCGCTGCGCTCGGGATGACGCGCGTCATAGAATTCCGGCGCAACCTTGGAGAAAACCGTCTTCCCCACGAGCGAGGAGAAGCAGCCGTCCATGAGCACCGCCAAGCCCGGAGCGAAAGAGATCGTCCTCGTCGCGAGCGGAGATTCTCGCCTGTCCGCCAACCAGCGTTGCTGGCCGGCGCAGCAGACGCTGGAGAGAGCCGTCGAGAAAGCGTTCGGCGAGTTGGGCGCGAGGATCGTACGCGGCCACGCGTACGACGCCGAGAAGAAGCACGGCTTCATCGACGGCCAGGCCCGCGGCATCCAGATCTTCCGCAAGATCGACCCGCAGGCGCCGCTCGTCGTGGCCGAGGCGGTGTGGGAGTACACGAGCCACGTCCTGGCGGGGCTGACGAAGCACAAGGGACCGATCCTCACGCTGGCCAACTGGAGCGGCGAGTGGCCGGGGTTGGTCGGGATGCTGAACGTCAACGCCTCGCTGACGAAGGCCGGGATCCCGTACAGCTCGATCTGGAGCGAGAGCTTCGAGGACGGCTTCGCGCGCAGCGCGATCCGCCGGTGGCTCGAGAGCGGTCGGATCGAGCACGACAAGAGCCACGCTCGCGCCGTGGACGACAAGACGTTCGGCCCGTCGTACGACGCGGACCGGGCGCGGGGCGTGGCGCTGGGCGAGGCGCTCCGGAGCGACCAGGCCATCCTGGGCGTCTTCGACGAGGGCTGCATGGGGATGTACAACGCGATCGTCCCGGACGACCTCCTGCACGCGATGGGGCTCTTCAAGGAGCGGCTGTCGCAGTCCATGCTCTACGCGGCGATGCGCGAGGTCCCGGACGAGGCGGCGCGCGGGCACTACGAGTGGCTCGAGCGGCGCGGAATGACGTTCGCTCTCGGCAAGGACGAGGCGACCGAGCTGACCGAGTGGCAGGTGCTCGAGGGCCTCAAGATGTACGACGCGGCCGTGCGCATGGCGCACGACTTCGGCTGCGCGGCGGTCGGGATCCAGTACCAGCAGGGGCTGAAGGACACCTGCGTCGCGTCGGACCTGGCGGAGGGGCTCCTGAACAACCCCGACCGTCCGCCGGTGCGGGGCGCCGGCGGCTCCGTCCTCTTCGAGGGCCTCGCGGTGCCCCACTTCAACGAGGTCGACGAGTGCGCCGGCGTGGACGCGCTCCTGACCAACCGCGTGTGGACGGACCTCGACATCGAGCCCTCGACGACCCTCCACGACGTGCGCTGGGGGGCGCCGGTCGAGGAGAGCGGCGTCGACACGTTCGTGTGGGTCTTCGAGATCTCGGGCGCGGCGCCGGCCTCGCACTTCATCGGCGGCTACGGCGGGGCGCGCGGCGAACGGCAACCCCCGATGTAC
>JBASRI010000467.1:0-3534 GCA_049273755.1 Thermoanaerobaculia bacterium | reverse complement strand
GGCCAGAGCCTTGCGGCCGTCGTCCGGGCCGCGCAGGAGACTCGGGGGCAAGCGCCCGAGAAAGGCACCGTCACGATCAACAACCGCTCCCTCGTGACCAACCCGGAGAAGGGGAGAGTCTCCACGAGCAAGGTCGCTCCCCAGCCGACCCCGAAGCCCACGGCGCCCGGCGCCGGGGCTACCCCCGCGCCGGCGGCGGACGGCTCTCTGACCGGCGGCACCGAGGCCGAGTGGCGGGAGACCGCGCGCCGCGACCGAAAGCGGGTCGAGGACGCGAAGCGGCGGGTCGAGGAGCTGACCGCCGCGACGAGGAAGCTCGAAAACGACTTCTACGCCTGGGACGACGGCCAGTACCGGGATCGCGTGATCAAGCCGGCCTGGGACCGGACTCGCTCCGAGCTCGAGGATGCGAAGGCCGAGCTCGTCGCCGCCGAGAAGGACCTCGCGGACCTGCCCGAGAAGGCCCGCCGGGACGGGGCCTACCCCGGATGGATCCGCGAATGAGCGAGACCCCCGTAAGAGCCCTGCCGGTCTTCGGCGCGAGGGCCGAGACCTTCCGCATCCAGACCTGGGGCTGCCAGATGAACGTGCTGGACGGCGAGCGTATGGCCGGCCAGCTCGAGGCCCTTGGCCTCTCCCGCGCCGGCGCAGGCGAGGCGCCCAGCGTCGTCCTTCTCAACACCTGCGCGGTGCGGGAGAAAGCGGAGGCGAAGGTCTTCAGCGAGCTCGGCGTGATCGCCCGCCGCAAGCAGGAGGACCCGGACCTCGTCGTCGGGGTGACCGGATGCGTGGCCCAGGTCTCCGGGGAGGAAATCCTGGAGCGCGCACCCTGGGTCGATTTCGTCGCGGGGACGGGGCAGGTCGAGGCGATCGGCGAGCTCGTGGCCGCGGCGCGGCGCGAACGCCGGCAGGCGTTGGCCCTCGAACTTCCGGAGGAGGATCCGGCCTATCAGTTCCGGCAGATCTCGCGCGCGTCCACCTTCCAGGCTTACGTGACGGTCATCGAGGGCTGCGACCAGTACTGCACGTTCTGCATCGTGCCCTTCACGCGCGGCCGCGAGCGCAGCCGCCGCTCCACCGAGATCGTGGACGAGGTGCGTCACCTCGTCGGCCGCGGGTTCACCGAGGTCACGCTGCTCGGCCAGACCGTCAACGCCTACCGGGATCCGGCGGACGGCTTCGGCCTGGGAGAGCTGCTCCGGCGGGTCGGTCGGGTGGAGAACCTCTCTCGGCTGCGCTTCCTGACCTCTCACCCGCGGTTCATGGACGAGGAGCTCATCGCCGCCTTGGCGGACACGCCGAACCTCGCCCCCTATCTGCATCTTCCAGCCCAGGCCGGCTCGGACCGCATCCTGTCCCGGATGAAGCGCCGTTACACGGCCGCGCAATACGGGGAGCTCGTCGGGATGATCCGGAACCGAGTACCCGGAATCGCGGTGTCCTCGGACTTCATCACCGGGTTCCCGGGCGAGACCGACGGGGACTTCGAGGCAACCCTGGAGCTCGTGCGCCGGATGCGCTTCGAGAGCCTGTTCGGATTCCGCTACTCGCCCCGACCGGGGACCGCCGCGGCTCGGTGGGGCGCCGCAACCGAGGTGCCCGAGGCGGTGTCCGCGCAGCGGCTCCGGCGCCTACTGGACTTGCAGGCCGGCATCCAGCGCGAGATCAACGAGTCGCTGGTGGGGCGACACTTCGAGGTCTTGATCGAGGGACGCAACAAGCGCGGCCAAGCCACGGGCCGCACCCCCTGCAACCGCATCGTCCACTTCGAGCCTTGCGACCCCGCGCCGGAAGCGGGGGAGTACGTCCGGGTGTACATCACGCGGGGCCTGCCCAATTCGCTTTCCGGGAGGCTCGCCGCCTAGGCGGCAGGAGGCGTCCCATGGTGCGGATGGAAATCAAGGGCCTCCTGATGGATCCGGTCTCGAACATGCCGGTCGTGATCCTGCGCGACACCGAGAAGGGCCACTTCCTCCCGATCTGGGTGGGCATTTTCGAGGCCAACGCGATCGCGCTGGAAATGGAGAAGGTCTCGACCCCCCGTCCCATGACCCACGACCTGCTGAAGAACCTCCTGGCCGAGCTCGACGCCCACGTCGACCGCATCGTCATCAACGACCTCCGCGACAACACCTTCTTCGCGAGGATCCACCTGACCCGGGGGGACTCGACGCTCTCGGTGGACAGCCGCCCGAGCGACGCGATCGCGCTGGCGCTGCGCTCGCAGGCCGCGATTTTCGTCGAGGAAGAGGTGCTCGAGAAGAGCCGCAGCCTGCGCGCCGAGGGCGCCGAGCAGGACCCGGATCGCCTGCGCAAGTGGCTCGAGGAAGCGAGCCCCGAGGAGCTCGGCAAGTACCGCATGTAGGTTCGGGCTCCGGCGGCTATACTCCGGATCGTGATCATCTCGATTACCAATCAGAAGGGCGGAGTCGGGAAGACCACGACCGCCATCAACCTCGCGGCGGCTCTGGCCCAGAAGGGCATGAAAACCCTGCTGATCGACCTGGATCCTCAGGCCAACAGCACCATGTCCTACGTCGACCGGCGCTCAGTGGAAAAGTCCATGTTCGACGTGCTGACGGATCCGGAGGTCAAGCTTCCGGACGTGGTCCGGGCGTCGGGCCTGAAGAACCTCGACATCGCGCCGGCCCGGATCTCGCTCGCCAAGATCGAGTCGAAGCTGCTCGGGGAGATCGACGGTCATTTCCGCCTCCGGGACAAGATCGACGGCGTGCAGCGGGCTTACGACGCCGTCCTGATCGACACGCCGCCCACGCTGGGCATGATCACGGTCAATGCCATGGTGGCCTCGAGCCACATCCTGATCCCGATCCAGTCCTCCTATTTCGCCCTGGAAGGCACCGACGACCTGCTCGAGACGATCGACAAGATCAAGGCCCGGCCCAACCCGAGCCTCCGGATCCTGGGCGTCGTGATCACGCTCCACGACCGTCGGACGGTCCTCGGGAAGGACGTCTACAAGCAGATCGCCGCGGTCTTCGGCGCGAAGGTCTTCAAGACCACCATCTCCAAGAGCGTGCGGCTCGAGGAGAGTCCCGCCCACCAGGAGTCCATTTTCACGTTCGCGCCGCGCTCCAGCGGCGCGGCCGAGTACTACTCCCTTTCCGAGGAGGTCCTTTCCCGTGTCTAAGCGCAGAGGCCTGCCGATGGAATCGCACATGCGTCACGACTCCCACTTCGTCGATTCGCTCTCGGAGCGGTTCGGGCCCTCGCTCGGCCGCCAGATCGCGATCGACGAGATCGAGACCAACCCCGACCAGCCGCGCCGCAGCGTCGGCGACCTCGAGGAGCTCCGGATGTCGATCGAGTCCAAGGGCGTCCTCGAGCCGATCCTGGTCCGTCCGCTGCCGGACGGGCGCTTCCGGATCATCGCAGGGGAGAGACGCTTCCGCGCGGCCATGGAGGCGGGCCTGGCCGAGATCCCCTGCATCGAGCTCGACGTGCCCGACAACGAGGTCATGGAGATCGCCCTGATCGAGAACCTGCACCGCCGCGACCTGCACCCCTTCGAGG
>JBASRI010000462.1:0-2442 GCA_049273755.1 Thermoanaerobaculia bacterium | reverse complement strand
CGACAGCTCCCAGGCGAGGGCCGGCCGCGCGCTTCCCACGCGCCGCGCTTCCGCGGCCAGCCCCTCGGCCATCCAGCCCGAGAGCTCCTTGGACCGCCGGGCGTGCTTGCGCGCGAGGTCGATCTTGGCGTTCGGCTCGGCGTCTTGGAACGCGGTTCGCACGCTCTCGTCGGCGGCACCCGCGCTCTCGCTCCACGACACGCTCGCCGACTTCGAGCTCCCGGACACGAGCACCTGCGGGTGCTTGCGCGCCGCGGCCCAGAACGCCGACCAGCGCGCCTCGGGCACCGTCCCCGAGAGCTCGGTCTTGATTTCCTGGACCGTCATGGGCCGCGCGAAGCTGGCGAGCAGCCAGCGCAGCGTTTCGGCCGGGTCCTTCTCCGACAACGCGACGAGTGCCTCCGGATCCTCGATCCTTTTCCGGAGGATGTGGGTCTCGGGAAGCGGCACGAGCGACTTCTCCGCCGACACCAGCGAGAGCGGCACCTTTGCGCCCCCGGCTTCCAGGCGCATCACGTCGAGCGCCGGATTCATCTCGACCAGGCGCCCGGGGCCCCGGCCCGGCAGAAAGTAGATCTCGCCGGGTGCAAAACGCAGCCACCGCGCGATCTTCCCGGCGGACTCGGACGGGTCGGCCGCGCCTTCCACCGGGAACTTCGCGAGCACCGCCGAGAGCGCAGGATGGCCGGCGAACCGCGCCTTCAGGGCCGCCGTCAGGTCCTTGCGGATCGCGGTGTCCGTCGGCGACATGCGGGCGATCTCGAGCAGCACGCGGATCCGCGAATCGCCGTCGCCGTCGGCGTGAAATTCGGCCAACAGCCGCAGCCACGCCAGGGCCGACGCGCCGCCGCCCTTCTTCTTGACGGCCGCCGCCACGCGGAAGAAGAACGGGAGCTCCTCGGTGCCCTCCTCGACTTTCCTGGTCCAGAGCTCCTCGAGCGCGTCGAACTTCTTCGCGTCGATGAGCTGCTGGACCTCGGGCGGCAGCGGCGCCGCGTCGCTCGACATGGAGCGATGTTATTCCACGTCGACGGCGGGTTGGCGGAGGAGCTCCGGGCGCGGTGTCACACCCAGGCCGGGCGCCGCCGAGGCGGCCATCCGGCCGTTCTTCCGGCGCGGCGCGCCCTCGGCGGTCGAGACGGTCACGTAGCTGTTGAAGTCGGTCGCCGTGAACAGCAGCTCCGGAGGCGTCGAGTGCGCCAGGTGCGCGATCGCCGCGGTCGTCACGTCGCCGCCCCAGGAGTCCTCGAGCGTCATCGCGACGCCGAGCGAGACGCAGAGGTCGCGCGCCTGCCGCGTGCGCGTCAGGCCGCCGAGCTTCGAGATTTTGAGGTTGACGACGTCCATCGCCAGGTCCCGGGCGGCGCGCAGCAGGATCCCGATTCCGTCGATCGTCTCGTCCAGAACGAAGGGATGGTCCGTGCGCCGCCGCACCGAGAGGCACTCCTCATAGGTGGCGCAGGGCTGCTCGATGTAGACATCCACGTCGTGCACCGCGCGCACCACGCGGGCGGCCTGGTGCGGCAGCCAGCCCGTGTTCGCGTCGGCGATGAGCACGTCCTCGGGCGCCAGCACGGCGCGGACCGCGCGGATACGCTCGACGTCCACGTTCGGATCGCCGCCGACCTTGAGCTGGAAGCGCCGGTAGCCTTCCGCGCGGTAGCCGGCGACGTTCTTCGCCATCTCCTCGGGCGACTGCTGCGAGATCGCGCGATAGAGGACGAAGTCTTCCCCGTAGCGCCCGCCTAGAAGCGTCGAGACCGGCAGGCCGGCCGCCTGTCCCAGGATGTCCCAGCACGCGATGTCGATGCCGGACTTGACGTACGGGTGGCCCTTCAGCGCCGCGTCCATACGGCGATTCAGGCGCTCGAGCTCTCGAGGATCCTCGCCGATCAGGCTCGGCGCGAGAACGGCGATCCCGGCGCGCACGCCTTCGGCGTAGGCCGGAAGGTACGCGGGACCCAGCGGGCAGACCTCGCCGTGGCCGACCAGACCGGCATCGGTCTCGACCCGCACGAGGGTCGAGTCGAAAACGGCGACCGACTTGCCGCCGGACCACTGATAGCTCCCCTCGCGCAGCGGCAGCTCGACCCGGTAGGCGGCGATCCGGCGGATTTTCATGGTGCGCAACTCTAATCCCAAAGGCCGAGCCGGATCCGGTTTAGGATGTCGCGGCGTGCCCGACGCAAAAGCGTTGCTCTTCGTGGCCCTCGGGGTCGTGGGGCTGGTGTTTCTTGCCGCCTGGATCCGAGCGGCGCGAAGGGCGAAGGAGCGCGGCGCGCCCGGGCCGCTCGAGATCGCCATCGGGTTCGTGACGAATTTCTTCGACACTCTGGGCATCGGGTCCTTCGCCCCGACGACGTCGATCTTCAAGCTCAAGCGCCTGGTGCCCGACGAACGCATTCCCGGCACGCTCAACGTCGGCCACGCGCTGCCGACGAT
>JBASRI010000458.1:0-2831 GCA_049273755.1 Thermoanaerobaculia bacterium | reverse complement strand
GTCGGCTGGTCCGTGACCTTCTGGCGCGATGGGATCCAGCACGCCGGTACGATCCGCGACCTCTCGCGCGGCGGCTTTTTCGTCCGCACGAACTCGCGCCAGCCCGTCGGCGCGCGGATCGAGGTCTCCTTCGACGTCCCCGTCGAGCACGGCGTGCGCACGGTCGTCGCCGAGGCGATGGTCGTGCGCGCCGGGAAAGACGGCGACCGAGGCCTGGGCTGCCGGTTCTTCCAGCTCTCCGCCGGGTCGAAGGCCCACCTCGAGGAGTGCCTCCGGATCCTGGCGCTCGGCGAAGCGCCGGCGGAACCGTAGGTCCCAGGTCTCAGGTCTCAGGTGGTGCCCCGACTTGAGACCTGAGACCTGAGACTCAGTTCTTGGTCGCCGCCAGATCCACCAGCTCGATGCCGGCGTCGCGGGCCACCTTGATCGAGCGCTCGTCGCGGTAGAACTCGCCGTAGTAGACGCGGGAGAGCCCGGAGTTGGCGATGAGCTTGAAGCAAGGCCAGCAGGGACTGGCGGTCGTGTAGAGCTCGGCGCCGTCGATCGAAACGCCGTTCTTGGCGGCCTGGATGATCGCGTTGGCCTCGGCGTGGACGGTCGAGACGCAGTGGCCGTCCTCGATGATGCAGCCCTCGTCCGAGCAATGCGGCAGCCCCCGAATCGAGCCGTTGTAGCCCGTGGAGAGAATCGTCTTGTCGCGCACGATCACGGCCCCGACGTGCTTGCGGGGGCAGGTCGAGCGCGTCGACACCTGGCGAGCGATGTTCATGAAATAGGTGTGCCAGTCGACGCGCTGCTCGCTCATCGGCCCGATTATGCCCGAGCTGTCAATGGCGACCAGGACCCTCGAGGGCGGGCGGAGACGGCCTATGTCAAAATCGAGACGTGACCGGAAACCGCCGCGTCCTCATCACCGGGATGGGGGCCGTGACCTCGATCGGGACTTCGCTCTCGGAGTTCTGGAAGGGCCTGCTCGCAGGCGCCTGCGGAATCCGCCCGATCGCGCTCTTCGACCCGAGCTCTTACCGGACGCAGACGGCCGGGGAGGTCGCGGACATTCCGGACGCGTTTCTGACGCCCGGCGAGCGGCGCCGCATGTCGCGCGCCGACCGGATGGGCGTGGCTGCGGCCCGGGAGGCGATCGAGGCCGCGGGCCTGGATCTCCGCCGCGAGGACCCCTCGCGCCTGGGCGTGATCCTCGGCGGCGGCACCTCCGGACTGATCGACTCGGAGGCCTTCTTCGAGCTCTACCTGCGGGGGCGCAAGGCGCGCCCATCGAAGGTCCTCAACCACCTGCCCGACTCGATCACGGACCGGATCGCCCAGCGGTTCGGGCTGGAGGGCATCAAGTCCACGATCACGACGGCGTGCTCCTCCTCGGCCAACGCAATGGGCTACGCCTTCGACGCAATCCGCGCGGGCCTCGCCGACGTCGTCGTCACGGGCGGCTCGGACGTGCTCGCCCGCCTGACGTACGGCGGGTTCAACTCCCTGCGCTCCGTGGACCCGGAGCCCTGCCGCCCGTTCGACCGAGACTGCAAGGGTCTCTCGATCGGCGAAGCCGCCGGCATTCTGGTCTTCGAGGAGGAAGGACACGCGCGCCGCCGAGGCGCTCCGGTCGTGGCGGAGTTCCGAGGCTACGGAGTGACCTCGGACGCGTACCACATGACGGCGCCCGACCCCTCCGGCGCGGCCGGCGGCCGGACGATCAAGGCCGCCCTCGAGAACGCCGGAGTCAATCCCGAGGACGTGGACTACGTCAACGCGCACGGCACCGCGACTCCCCAGAACGACTCGGCCGAGACGGCCGCCGTCAAGTCGGGGCTGGGCGAGCGCGCGCGGAAGATCCCGATCTCCTCGATCAAGTCCATGATCGGCCACTGCCTCTGCGCCTCCGGGGCGATCGAAGCGGTCGCGACCGCGCTTTCCGTGCGGGACGGAAAGATTCCTCCCACGATCCACTACGAAAATCCCGACCCCGCCTGCGACCTCGACTACGTGCCCAACACGGCCCGCGACGCCGCCGTGGACGTGGCCCTCTCCAACTCGTTCGCGTTCGGCGGCAACAGCTCGGTCGTGGTCCTCGCGCGCTACGGCGAACCTGGCTGATGGCCTCGCGGGGGCTCGTCACGGGGACCGGCGCGGTCTCACCGCTCGGACGCTCCTCGCGAGAGTTCTGGAATCGCCTCCGCGCCGGCGAGTCCGCCATCCGGCCGCTCTCGGCGGAGGAGCGCGGCGATCTCCAGGCGACCCACGTCGCCCGCTACGACGGCTTCTCGCCGCAACCCGAGATTCCGGCCATGAAGGCCCGGCGGCTGGACCGCGGAAGTCAGTTCGCTCTGATCGCTTGCATGCAGGCGGTCGCCGAGGCGGGCTACGCGATCGCGCCGGATCCCGAATCGATCGGCATCGCCATGGGCACGGGCTCCGCGGGCGCCGGCGCCCTGACCGAGTTTCTCCGGGTGCTTCTGCTCGAGTCGCCCGAGGCCGCCCCGCCCTTCCATTTCCCCAACACCGTCGCCAACGCCCCGGCCTCGCAAGTCTCGATCGAGCTCAAGATCTACGGACCCAACGTGACGATCACGCAAAAGGACCCGTCGGGCTTGAACGCTCTGCTCTTCTCGGCGCTCGCCCTGGGCTCGGGACGCGCAAAGGCCATGCTCGTGGGAGCGGTGGACGAATGGAACGCGTTCTACGCGATGGGGTTCGACCGGGTGGGGGCGCTCCGCGGCGAGAGGCGGGACTCGGGAATCGTCCAGGGCGAGGGCGCGTTCGTCATCCTCATCGAGGAGGAGGAGGCCGCGAGAGCCCGCGGCGCCGCTCCTCTGGCG
>JBASRI010000434.1:0-4558 GCA_049273755.1 Thermoanaerobaculia bacterium | reverse complement strand
CGCCAGATCCGGTTGCGGGACCTCGGTGGTCTCCTGGTGGTCGACTTCATCGACATGCTCGACCCCGAACATCGCCGCGAGGTGTTCGAGAGGTTCGAGGCCGAGCTCGCAAGGGACCGCGCTCGTTTTCGGATGCTGCCGGTCTCCGAGTTCGGACTGATCGAGATCACGCGGCAGCGCTCGCGGGGCAACCTGGAGCGCGTCCTGACGCGCTCCTGCGCGGAGTGTGCCGGGAGCGGTCGGGTCAAGACGGATCTGACCGTCGCGCTCGACCTGAGACGGGCCCTGCTAGCGCCGCCCCGCCTTTTTTCTGCCGGTGAGACCGTGCGGGTGCGGGTGCGGCCGGCGGTCGCGCGCCTTCTCGCGGAGGAGGACCCGCGGATCCTCGAGGAGGTCGAAAAAACGCTCGACATCCGCGTCGAGCTCCAGCCTGAGGAATCGCTCTCCGGTTCAGGCTTCCAGATCGATCGCGACTAAGCCTTTACATGTCAACAGTTCCGTGGCGAAATAATTCACCAGGGCCCCCTGTTATTCGGACCAGCACGCGATACCTTCCTTCCCGGCCCCGACGCAAAGTAAGTCGGGGCCGCCTTTTTTTGGCCCGGACTCCTAGCGGCCCGCTTCGCGGGCCAACCGACGGGAGAGGGAAGTCGCTTGCAGAACCCTCTCCCAGAATCGAGATGCGGCCGCGACTCAAGCACCCGTCAGCCGCTCGTGGATCGCCCGAACGTCCTCGACCGTCGCCACGTCCGCAGGGCCCTTGTCGGGGCGCAAACGGACGATTCGGGGGAAGCGCAGCGCGTACCCGGAGCGGTGCCGGGTGCTTTGCTGGATCGAGTCGAAGGACACTTCGATGACGATCTTCGGCTCGACCGCGCGCACGGGCCCGTAGCGGGCCGTGGTCAAGCCGCGAAAGACGGTCCCCATCCGCCGGATCTCTTCATCCGTCAGACCCGAGTAGGCCTTTCCGATGTTGACGAAGCCCTCCTCGCCGCGCACCGCAAAGGTGTAGTCGGACAGCATCCCGGCGCGCTTCCCGTGGCCCTGCTCGACCGCGGTCACGACGACGTCGAGCGTGGCGAGGGCTTTCTTCCACTTGCGCCAGGCGCGTCCGCGCCGGCCCGCCTGGTAGAGGGAAAGTCGGTCCTTCAACACCAGGCCCTCGTTGCCGCGCCCGCGCGCGGCCGCGAACAGGGCCTCGAGCGCTCCGGGGTCGGCCGCCGTGAACACCGTCGACAGGCGCAGCCCGCCTCCAGAGGCCAGCCGCTCGAGTCTTTTCCGGCGTTCCTCCCACGGCGTTTCGAAGAGCGCCTCCGCGCCCTCCGCCAGGCAGTCGAAGGCGACGAACGTCGCGGGGATCTCCTCGAGGAGCGCCGCGTCGGGAGCCTTTCGGCCCAGGCGGCGCTGCAGCTTGAAGAAGGACTCCGCGCGGTCCTCGCGCCACGCGAGGATCTCGCCATCGAGCAGAAAGGTCCCGGGCAGGCTCGAGAGACCCGCCGCGACGTCCGGGAACTGGGCGGTGACGTCGTCCAGGGTGCGCGAGAACAGAGCCACGCGGTCTCCCTGCTTGTGCGCGTGCGCCCGGATCCCGTCGAACTTGTCCTCGACGGCGAATCCCGAGAGCTCTTCCACCACCTCGTCGGCGGTCTCGATCGGGGACGCCAGCATGAAGCCGATCGGGTGGAAGAGGCGGAAGCGGATCTCGCTCAGCCGATCCTGCCTTGCCGCGAGCGCGGTCTCCCCGATGTCCCCGGAGTCGCGGTGGGCCCGCGCGACCTCCTCACGGAGGCGCCCGAAGGCGGCGGCGATTCCCTCCTCGATCGTGGCGAGGTCGGCTCCGACGCGGAGTCCCCCCGAGAGCGTCTTGAGCAGGTACTTGGCCTCGACAGCGGAGCTTCGCCGGAGCAGCTGCGCCAGCAGCGCGCGCTTCTCGGAGGCCTTGCGAGCCCGGGACAGCGCCCGAAACAAGGCCTCGGCGTCGGCGATCGAGGGGCCTTCGGCGACGGTCGCCGGCAGCAGCAACGCGACGGCCTCGCCCAGGTCGCCGATGGCTCCGGCGCACGCGGCGAGGGTTTGGTCGTCCCAGCCGGTGACCTCTCGCGCCGCGGCGACGATCGTTGCCCAGCCGGCCGAGGTCGTGGCCGCTTCGTGCTCCGCGAACGGCGATCCGGAAAGGAAACGAGCCGCGGCCGGCAGGTCCTCCTCGTCCACTGCGGACAGCGTCTCGGCCAGCCGCGCGACCTTGGCGAGGCGGCCGCGGCGGCTGGCGACGGCCTCGAGCGTCTCGGCGATGGAGCGGTACGGCGTCATGCATCCTCGCGAGGCCGTTCCTCGCGCCCGGGCAACGCGGCCGCGGGGATCCCTCGCCCGGAAAGGATGCGCGCAAACTCCCCGGCGAAGCCGTGATGGGCCAGAACGCTGGCGGGAGCCACGTCCCGGACGTGGGCGAGCAGGTCCTCGAAATCGGCGTGGTCCGACATCGAAATGAGAACGTCCGCGTCGAGGTCCGCGCGGGAGGCGCTGCGCATGGCCCAGCCGGAAAGGTAGATCACGCGCCTCTTCTTGAGGCCGCGCACCATCGCCGTGCGCGACGTCGAGGGCGGCGCGATCAGCGCCTCGCCCGGCCCGGGCGGGCCGCTTTCGTAGGCGCGCGCTCCCGGAAGGGCGACCCCCGCGGCGGCGAAGTCCGGCACGAGCTTCCAGGCCGCTCCGTGCAGGACCGTCGGGATCCCCGCCTCGGCCAGAATCGCGGCGACCTCCTGCGCCTTGCCGAGCGCGTAGGCGAGAAGCACTGGAGTCTCACCCTCGTCGATCGCTTCGCGGCAGGCCGCGAGAATCCGGCGCTCGAGCTCTTCGCGAGGCGGAAAGCGAAAGACCGGCAGGCCGAAGGTCGTCTCGGTGACCAGGGTCGAGGCCCGCACGGACTCGGCCGGCTGGGCCGTCCGGGAGGCGCGCCGCTTGAAGTCTCCGGTGTAGAGAAGCGAGCCGGTCTCGGAGGCGAAGAGCGCCTGCGCGGCCCCGAGGATGTGTCCCGACGAGATCAGCGTGAGCCGTGTGCCGCGCGCCTCGATCCCCTCGCCGAAGGCGATCCCGCGCTCCCTCCCGGTCCAGGCAGGATGCCGGCGGCGATAGAAGGCCAGGGTCTCGGGCGTGGCCCAGATCTCGCCGTGTCCATCCACGGCGTGGTCGGCGTGGGCATGGGAGAGGATGGCGCGCGGAACCGGGACGGCCGGATCCAGAAACGCCTCGAAATCCGGAGCGTACAGTCCCTCGGGGCGCAGCTCGAGGTGGGGCGCGAGGGTAGGGGCGGGCTCGGGCATTGGCTTGAGACCTGGGACTTGGGACCTGGGACGTCTTAAGGCACCGGAGTGAGGCCGAAGAGCGGCAGCGTGACGACATTGTGCAGGCCGGGCGAAGCGGAAACGAGGAACGGCACGGCGTTGACCACCGCTCCGATCGTGGAACGGTCGCCGTGGAAGCCCCCGTGCGCCCGAACGTGGATCGGCGGGTCTCCCGCGATCTCGATGTCGTCGGCGGGATCCGGCGCGCCGACGGCCATCGTCAGATCGAGCGAGACCTTGACCTCGTCGCCGGCCTGGACGAGCGCGACCTGGTGCAGGCCGAGGACACGGCCCGCCGGCACTCCCTGGGTCTCTCGCTCGGCGATCACGGGCTCGATGGTCTCGGTGATCTCGTGGATCGGCAGACCCAATCCCAGCGCGGTCAGCGCCGCGGACTCCGAAAGCCCGACGTGGCCGAGCTTCCTCGCCGCGACGCCGGCGTCGAACTCCTTGCGGGTGAGCCCGGCGCCGACCTTGGCGCGCAGCGGCCCCCGCCGCTTGGCGGCGTCGACCACGCGCATGACCTTCACGCTGTCCACGCGGACGCAGGCGGAGGCGACGGCGAGAACCAGCCGGTCCATCACGAGCCCGGGATTGACGCCGGTGCCCAGGACGGCGACACGCTTTTCCCTGGCCAGGCGGTCGATCTGGCGCGCCAGGGGCGCATGGCGCAGCTCCGCGTACGAGAGCTCCTCACAGGTCGAGACGATGTGGAACCCGGCGCGGATCGCCTCCTCGATCTGCGGCAGGGTCGCGTGGAGACGCGATCCCGTGCAGAGAGCGACGACGTCGGCCCGCCCGCGCGCCCCGGCACTCTCGGCGTAGAGGGCGGCGGCGGACGGGGCGACCCGGACACCGGCGAAGGCGCCGTCGAGAAGGTCCGAGAGGGCCTTGCCCGACTTCTCGGGCGCGGGATCGGCTGCGCCGAGAAGCGCGACGTCCGGCCGGGTGGCCAGCGCTTTTCCGACCTCGATGCCGATGGGTCCGAGGCCCACGAGGGCGACGCGCGCTCGGGTGGTCATGGCGAGCAGGCTGCTGAAAAATGGATGCGGGTGTCGTGTCCGGCATTTTGCATTCGGCGCCCGCTTTGGTCTGTCGCGACTGTGACCTTCATGGCTCCACGGCGGACGCCGGCAAAGTGCCGGACACCCTTCGGGTTACGGCGGCGCAGGGCCATCTGCGTCGTCATCGCTCCTCGGCGATGCGAAGGCATCGCC
>JBASRI010000388.1:0-2362 GCA_049273755.1 Thermoanaerobaculia bacterium | reverse complement strand
CAGTAGCGCCGCGCGTCGAGCTCGTCCCACGGCAGCACGTCGTCGCAGGCGTGCAGGGCGTCGGCCAGGGCCCGGGCGCTCTCGGGGCGCTGATCCGGGTCCTTGGCGAGGCAGGACAGCACGACGGCTTCGAGCTTGGGCGGGATCGGCTTGCCGAGGCGGCGCGAGAGCGACTCGGGCTGAGTTTGCAGGTGGTGATGGATGAGCTCGAGCGCGCCGCGCCCCGAGAAGACGGGCGTTCCGGTCAGAAGAAAATAAGCGACGGCGCCGAGCGAATAGAGGTCGCTGCGGGCGTCGACGTTGTCCGCGTTCTGAATCGTCTCGGGGGCCAGATACTGCGGCGTGCCGTGGAGCACGCCCTCGGCGGTCAGACGGGGATCCGAGGATGCCGCGATCTCACGCACGAGACCGAAATCCAGGACCTTGGCGATGTCGGGATAGCCCCCACGCTCGCACAGCAGGATGTTGGCGGGCTTGATGTCGCGATGGATGAGGCCGATGCCGTGCGCCTCGTAGAGCGCCGCGCACACCTGGCGCAGGATCCGGACCGCGCGGCCGGGAACGACGGGGCCGCCTTCCTTCACGAGGTCCTCGAGGTCGATCCCGTCCAGGTACTCCATGACGTAGTAGAAGAGGCCGTCGGGCGTGCGCCCGTAGTCGTAGATCGAGACCGTGTGCGGGTTCGTCAGGCGGGCCGTCTGCTGCACCTCGCGTTCGAAGCGCTTGAGACTGTCCTCGCCGGCTTTCCCCGGCGGGAGCAGCTTGATGGCGGTCGGGCGGCGGAGCATCTCGTGTTCGGCGCGGTAGACGATGCCCATGCCACCTTCGCCGAGCTTCTCGCCCAGCGTGTACTGGCCGAGGCGCCGCGCGCGGGCGACGCTCTTGCGCAGGCGGAACGTCACGAACGAGAGGAGGGTTGAGAGAAGCACCGTGAGCGCTCCCCAGAGGAACGCGTAGGCCACCGACTGGCCGCGCGACACTTCCGCCGGGGCGCTCCTGGCATAGAGCGCGGCCGCGAGGATGGGCGCCGGAGCGGCCGCGAGCGTCGAGATCCACGCCGTGCGCCACGGAGAGCTCGGTACGATCGCCGCGCGGTAGAGGAGAACCGTGATCACGATCAGGAGATAAAGCATCTCGGGCCGCCACGCGGCCGGCATGCTCGCGGCCATACAGGCGTAGAGGCCGAACGTCGCGAGTGTTCCGGCGGCGTCCGCAAAATGCAGGGCCGTCGCGGAGAGGCTCGGCTGCCGCGCCGCGATCCACATGAGCAGAAGCACGGCGCAGGTCGCGAGGTGAAACAGGATGTCCGGCCGCGCGAGGGACGCCGTGGAGCCGACGCGGGGCGGCCAAAGTCCCTCGATCAAGAATCCCGCGAGAAAGAACGCGACCGAGGCAAACAAGGTCGAGAGGGCGTAGAGAGCCACCCTCTCGCGAAGGAAGTCGCGTTCTCCCGAAGAATCAAGAGGGACCGGAGCCAGGCCCGATTCGGCCCCGCGGCACTGAAGGAGTCTCTTGCGATGCGGTTCGCTGCTCATGCGGAAGGCCTCCCGCTCAGGATTTCTCGAATGCGAATCCCGCGCGCTTCACGTTGACTAATATGACGCTTCCCGCCGGTTCGGTTCCGGGAGCACCGAGCGGGTCGATCGCCAGGCGACCCTCACGCGGCCCGAAAGCCTCGCGTAAGTGACTCGACTGTATACGTTTACGGCGTCGGAGTCCGGGCGGCCCCGAACTCCGGAAGGGGGGTGCGGGCGAACTGGATGCCCTCGAACGGGAACCGGATCGTGGTGTACGTCCGAACGGCGCGGCCGTTCTTTAGAGCCGGCTGGAAGCGCCAATGGCGGGCCGCCTCGAGGGCCGCGTCGTTCAGATCGGCGCGAGCTCCCCGCTCGACGCGGATGTCGAGTGGCACGCCCGTCTGCGAAACCAGCACGCGGAGCACGACTAAGCCGCGAACGCGCTCCTTGAGCGCGGCCTCGGGATATCGGGGCATCACCATCTCGACCGCGCGCGGGAGCACATCCACCTGCCCGGGTGGCACGAAGACCGGCGTTTGGGTTCGCGCCGCCGGCGCGCGCGTCGGAGGGGACGCCGCCGTAGGAGGCAGCGGCGTCGGGGTCCGCGTCGGCGAAGGCGTGAGAGTCGGAGGAAGCGTGAACGTCGGAGTGTGGCTGGGCGCGGGGCTCGACGTCACGGTCGGCGTGGGTGAGAAGGTGCGGGTGGGAGACACCGGAGTCGTCGAGGCGGTCCAGGTGAGGGTGCGTGTCGGCGTCGGCGGAACGGGGATTGCGGTCCGCGTGGGGACCGGTGTCTCCGTCGGGACGGGCGTCGGGTTCCTGGTGCGCGTGGCCGTTGGAAGCGG
>JBASRI010000384.1:0-20927 GCA_049273755.1 Thermoanaerobaculia bacterium | reverse complement strand
TCGAAGGACCGACCCGCGGTCAACCGCGCGTCGTCGCGCCCCGGGCGTCCGCCGCCGGCACGCCGACGCCGACACCCGCCGTTTCGCCGACGGCCACCCGCACTCCGACGGGCCCGACTCCCACTCGGACCCCTTCGCAGACGGCGGGCCCGACACTCACCCCGACGGTGACGCCGACGCCGACCATCACGCCGACGCCGACGATCACCCCGACTCCGACGCCGCCATTCATCGCCTTGCGCGCGAGACAGTGGACGTTTACTTTCTGCCCTTTCGATCGATACCCGTGCCCCGACGTCTGTCCGACACCGTGTGGAAACGAGATCACGCTCCACGTGGGCCAGGCGTATCAGATCCTGATCTACAACGGGGATGCCGAGGACGTGACCGAGACGCATCAGCTCGCAGACCCTTGGGGACCCGGCATCCGTGGCGGTCCGTTGCCCCAGGGCGGCGCGCTACCCCCCGAGATCTTCACTCCGCAGACGCCTGGCGACTTCCCTTTCAACTGCACAAACGTCTGCGGCGCCGGCCACGACAACATGATCGGCGTCGTACACGTTGCGCCCTGAGCCGGTCTACGGCGAGCGAGAAGGAATCGGAAGGGCCTCGACGGCGAGCGAGTAGATGTCGGCGAGGCCGTTTCCGGGACTCCGGATCGCGTCGACAAACTTCTCGTAGGACATGGGCCCGACCGGCAGCGTGTCGAAGCGCCCCTTCTGGCTGGTGAAGTAGAAGGTCTTGCCGTCGGGCGAGACCAGAGGCGTGTACGGGCCATACTCCGCGTTGAGCGCGTCTCCGACGCTCGTCGGCTCCGACCATCCGGTACGCGACTGGAGCGAGACATAGAGGCCCGTGTCTTTGGCGCCGGGCCGCTTCGACAGGAAGATCATGTAGCTGCCGTCGGGAGCGACGTACTGGTTGGACTCCTCCTCCCCGCCGTCGATCGGCGGCGGCAACGGCTCGGGCGGCTGGTAACGGCCGTCGACGCGCTTCGAGCGAAACAGGCGCCGGCCGGCCCTCCCGCTGTCCCTCCCGGCCGACGCGAAGTAGAGCGTGCCGTCGGCCGTGACCGACGTCGTCGATTCCGAGCCCGAGCTGTTGACGGGGGCGCCGAGGTTGCGCGGCTGGCCCCAGCCAGACGTCGTGCGCTCGACGACCCAGAGGTCGAAGTCCTTGCGCGGCTCGGCGCCCTCTGTCGGCCGTGTGGACGCGAAGAAGAGCTGCTTGCCGTCGGGCGACAGCGTCGGGTCGATGTCCGAGTAGCGCCCGGAAAATGGGGCGATCTCGGGCGTCGTCCACGTTCCGTTGCGCAGATGCGAGACCAGGATCCACATCGCGCGTTTCAAGCCGGGGCTTCCCTTGCAGAAGTAGACGGTCTTTCCGTCCGCCTCGAAGGCCGGGGCGAATTCGATGTCCCCGGTGCTGATGACACCCGGGGCGAAGAGACGCGGTCGAGGCGCTTGAGGTGGAGTCTGAGCAAGAGAAGCTGCGGCCCACAGGACCGCCGGGAGGGCGGCCCGTGCCCAACGAGAATCCGCGATTCGGGTGGCGTACATCCGAGCCTCCTTCGAAGATCCCCTGCCGCGATTTGATCACAAGCCGAATCGTTGGCCCTCTTTTTGCACCTTCAGTACGCAGAAATGGCGCCTAGCTTGCGCGCGGCGTTCTCCGTGACAGCGACAAGGGTCGGCTTCGAGTCCCCTGCACTCGACTCTCACGTCAGGGGCCGAAAGAGTCGAGACGAACGGACCGCAACCGGCGCTGTCGATCTTTTTGTTTCTAAGCTGTTGACAAGGGGGCGGCACGGGGAGTGGAATCCGGTTTGGCGCTCTGCCCGGCGATTCCGGGGAGGTGGGCGATGGACATCTCGCGTCGCGGGTTTCTGAAGGCGACCGGTATCGGCACGACGATCGCTCTGGGGTTCGACGTGTCCGAGGCCCACGCCGAGATGCGCGAGCTCAAGATCGCGCGCACGACGGAGACGCGAAGTACCTGCCCCTATTGCGCCGTCTCCTGTGGCGTGATCATCCACACGCTCGGCGACAAGGCGAAGAACGCGACGCCAGCCGTGGTGCACGTGGAAGGGGACCCCGACCATCCGATCAACCGCGGCACGCTCTGCCCGAAGGGGGCCACGCTCCGAGACGACATCAATAATCCGAACCGCCTCCTGACGCCGAAAGTCCGTCGGCCGGGGTCGGACCACTGGGAGGACATCTCCTGGGATGAGGCCATCTCAAAGATCGCCCGCCACATCAAGGACACGCGTGACCGCACCTTCGTCGCCAAGAACGCCAAGGGCGAGACCGTCAATCGAACGCCCGGGATCGCGATGATCGGCGGTTGTACCGACACGAACGAGTTCAACTACCTCCAGTGGAAATTCATCACGGCCATGGGGGTGCCGTACCGGGACAGTCAGGCCCGGGTTTGACATGGTCCGACGGTGGCCAGTTTGGCCGCCACGTTCGGTCGGGGGGCCATGACGAATGGGTGGGTCGACATCAAGAACACCGACGTCATTCTGGCGATGGGCGGCAATCCCGCCGAAAATCATCCCTGCGGCTTCAAGTGGTTCATAGAGGCGAAGAAGACACGCAACGCGAAGCTGGTCGTCGTCGACCCGAGGTTCACTCGCACCGCCGCCGTCGCTGACTTCTACTCGCCGATCCGCGCAGGCTCCGACGTCGCGTACCTGCTCGGGATCATCCGGTACGCGATCTCGACGGGACGCTTCCACAAGGAGTACGTCCAGAACTACACCAACGCCGGCTATCTGATCAGCGACAAGTTCGGCTTCGAGGACGGTCTCTTCACTGGCTTCGACCCTGAGACTGCTGCGTACGACAAGGCGGACTGGGCGTACGCGGCCGACCCGAAGACGAAGGCGTACGGGGTCGACAAGGCGATGGAAGACCCGCACAGCGTTTTCCAACTCCTGAAGAAGCACGTCGATCGCTACACGCCCGAGATGGTGGAGCGAATCTGCGGAACGCCGAAGGAGACCTTCCTGAAGGTCTGCGAGATCGTCACCTCGACCGGCAACGCGGAACGCGCCGGAACCATCACCTACGCGCTCGGCTGGACCCAGCACTCAACCGGAGTCCAGATGATCCGCGCCGCGGCGATGCTTCAGCTCCTCCTCGGCAACGTGGGGCGCCCCGGCGGAGGCGTCAACGCGTTCCGCGGCCATTCGAACATCCAGGGAGCGACGGATCTCGCTGGCACCTTCGAGATCCTGCCTGGGTATCTGAAGACCCCGGCGGGCCCCCAGCAGTCGCTGAAGGAGTACCTGGAGAACGCGACGCCCACGACGCTCAACAAGCAGGCCTGGGCCTCGATGAACTACTGGTCGAACTATCCGAAATTCATGGTCTCTCTCTTGAAAGCGGTCTACGGAAAGGCGGCGACGAAGGAGAATGACTTCGGCTATGCGTGGCTCCCGAAGGTCGACGGCAACTACTCGTGGATGTATATCTGCGACGACATGTACCGGGGCTCCGCCACCCGCGTCGGCGGCAAGGAGCCCGCGCCGGAGGGCTTCATTACGTTCGGGATGAACCCGGTCGGGATCGGACCCAACTCACAGAAATGGATCGCCGCCCTCTCGAAATTGAAGTGGCTCGTCGTCGGCGAGATCTACGACATCGAGACGGCGACCTTCTGGAGGGCGCCCAAGGAGTACGGGACGCCGGACGCCTCGAAGATCCAGACCGAGGTGTTCCAGCTTCCCGCCTCCGGCTTCGCCGAGAAGGACGGGACGTTCACGAACTCGGCGCGCTGGATGCAGTGGAAATGGAAGGCACTCGATCCGCCGGGGCAGGCGAAGACCGACCAGGAGATCCTGTCCCGAATTTTCCTCGCCGTCCGGGATCTGTATCGAAAGGAAGGAGGCGCCCTCCCGGACCCGGTCTTGAACGTCACGTGGAACTACACGAACCCGGCCGCCCCCGATCTCGGCGAAGTCCTCAAGGAGATCAACGGCAAGGCGCTCGTCGACATCCCGGACCCGAAGGACAAGACCAAGACGATCCGGACCGCCGGCCAGCAGCTCGAGAACTTCGGGCAACTCCAGGACGACGGCTCGACGTCGTGCGGCAACTGGCTGCACCTCGGCGTCTACACCGAGGCGGGGAACAACGCCGCCCGCAGGTCGACCGCAGATCCGACGGGCCTCGGCATGTACCACAACTGGGCATTCTCCTGGCCCGCCAACCGGCGAATCATGTACAACCGGGCGTCCGCCGACCCGAGCGGAAAGGCCTGGGACCCCACGCGTCCGGGCATCGTCTGGAACGGCGAGAAATGGGTGGGCGACGTGCCGGACATCAAGCCGGATTCCCCGCCCGGCGAGTACGGCCCGTTCATCATGAACGCCGAGGGGGTCGGGCGTCTGTACGCCCCCGCGTTGAACGACGGCCCCTTCCCGGAGCACTACGAATCGATCGAAGCACCGGTGCCGAACCTGCTCCATCCCAAGGTGACGTCCAGTCCCACCAGCAAGAAATTCAAGTCCGACAAGGATGTCTACGGAACGAGCGACAAGTTCCCCATCGTCTGCACGACGTATCGGTTGACCGAGCATTACCACTACTGGACGAAGCACACCCAGGTCTTGAACCAGCTCCAGCCGGCATTCTTTGTCGAGATCCCTGAGGAGCTCGCGAAACAGAAGGGAATCGCGAACGGTTCCCAGGTCAAGGTCAGCTCGGCGCGCGGGTCCATTCAGGGTGTCGCGATGGTGACGAAACGGCTCTATCCGCTAAAAATCGATGGCAAGGAAATGTGGCAGATCGGTTTCCCTCTCCACTGGGGATATGCCGCCGGCGATACGGGCCACACCGGCCCGCTGGCGAATTTTCTGACGCCTTCGGCGATGGACCCCAATACCTGGACGCCGGAGTTCAAGGCGTTCCTGGTCAAGCTCGAGAAGGCATGAGGGAGCACGATCATGAGCACACAAAACCTCGAGATCCGCCGCTCCTCGGCCTCCGTGTGGGGCAGCCTGTCGAGCATGCGGAGTGTCCCGACCGTGTCGAAATACATCGACACGACCACCTGCATCGGCTGCAAGGCTTGCGAGGTCGCGTGCCAGGAGTGGAACGATTTAAGGCCGGTCGCCACGCAGCAAGTAGGGACGTATCAGACGCTGCCGACCCTCCACGCCGAGTATTGGAACCTCATCCGCTTCAACGAGCGCGACTTCGACGGCGGGATCATCTGGCTCATGCGCAAGGAACAGTGCATGCACTGCGACGAACCGGGTTGCCTCGCGGCCTGCCCGGCGCCGGGGGCGATTGTCCAGTACGAAAACGGGATCGTCGACGTCAACCCGGACCAGTGCATCGGGTGCAAATACTGTGAGACGGGCTGTCCCTTCGATGTCCCTCGCTTCTCCAAGACGACCGGCAAAATGGCCAAGTGCACGCTCTGCGTCGATCGGGTCTCGGTCGGCCTCGAGCCCGCCTGCATCAAGGCCTGCCCGACCGGCTGTCTCCATTTCGGAACGAAAGAAGACATGCTCGCGATGGCCCACACCCGGGTCGGGCAGCTGAAGACCAACGGCTTCCAGCAGGCCTCGGTCTACGACCCCGCCGGAGTCAACGGCACGAGCGTCGTCACGATTCTCGCCCACGGCGATCATCCGGACTGGTACGGCCTACCGGCCGATCCCCACGTTCCGTGGGGTGTCAAGTTCTGGAAGAAGGTGCTCCGGCCGCTCGGCGTCTTCGCCATCTTCGGGGCCGTGCTCGGCGCCTTCGCCCACTACACGAAGTACGGACCCAAGGAGGTCCGGGGCTCGGACGATCCGGACGCGAATCTTCCGGACGCCTAGCTCGAGCGGAGGAACGACATGAGCACCGCCGCCCCGCGCGCGCCGATGGATTCCGCCGTGGTCGCTGCCCGGCAGCGAGAAGACGTCGTCGTCGGGCAAGAGATCGTCCGACACCGCCTGTTCTCGCGCCTCATGCACTGGGCGGTGGCCGGCACGTTCTTTCTCTCTCTGCTGACCGGGATGCCGATCTGGACGCCGGTCTTCGGCTGGATGGCCCACCTCTTCGGCGGACTCTCGGTCTGCCGCGTGATCCACCCCTGGGTGGGACTCGCGTTCTTCGTGGCGTCGCTCGTCCAGTTCTTCGAGTGGATCGGCGACATGCGGCTCGAGCCGTGGGAGCGGGACTGGTTGGGCCCGCGCGCGATCCGCTACATGCGCTACGAGGGCGACGACCCGCGCACCGGGAAGTACAACGGCGGGCAGAAGCTCTACTTCTGGGCCGTCACCCTGGGCGCTTTCGGTCTGCTGCTCTCCGGTCTGCTCATGTGGTTTCCGCTCTCGTTTCCGCGAGTCGTCATGGAGCTCGCCTACCTCGTTCACGACTTCACGTTCATCTGCTTCACCGCGTCGCTCGTCTTCCACATCTACCTCGGGACCGCCGCCGAGCCCGGCACGTTTCGCTCCATGACGCGCGGCACTGTCAGCCGCGCGTGGGCGCGCCTCCATCATCCCCGGTGGTATCGCCAAGTCACGGGTGAAGAAACCAGGCGCGGCTGACATTTCTCCGACCGCGATGGACTTCGAGCGGCGGGCCGCGCGCGCCGAGGCGCTCGCCGCCGGTCACCCCCTCTCGGAAGAGCCGCTCCGTTTCGCGGCCGGCCTCTATCGCGAGCAGGGCGGCGCTGCCTCCCGGATCGACGAAGCGCGCCGGTCGACGCCTCTGACCGGACGGCTCGACCACGACGCGGAGACCGTCCTCTCGGCCGCGTCCGCGATCCTCCGGTACGCGGCGGCGGCGGGACCTCCGCTGCTCGCTGAGGTGGCGCTGGCGCGGCAGGCCGATCTGCCCTCCACGGCGAACACGCGGCTCCTCGTCTTCTGGAGCGAGGACCGCTCGAGCGCGGAGGACTATCTCTCACGCGCGATCCTGCGTCCCTACGTCGAGACCCTGCGAGGGGCCGGGGTCGTCCCCGACCGGATCCACCGGCGGGGCCGCTGCCCGTTCTGCGGCGGCCCTCCCTGGGTGGGCGCGCGCCGCGACGGCTCGCTGATGGAGGGAGCCAGGCGGATGCTTTCGTGCGCCTTGTGCGCCAACGAATGGCCGTTCGACCGGATCCTGTGTCCCGCCTGTCTCGAGGAGAATCCGGAGCGGCTCCCCTCCTTCTCGAGCCCGGTGCATCCCCTCGTTCGTATCGAGGCGTGCGAGACCTGCCATCGCTACGTCAAGTCGATCGACCTCTCCGAGGACGCCCGCCCAATTCCGGAGGTGGACGATCTCGTCTCCCTGTCCTTGGATCTCTGGGCTGTCGAGCAGGGGTTTCGTCGAATCGAGCCCGGCCTCGCCGGACTGTAGCGGTGCACGGCACTCTCGACGGCCTTCTCGCCGCACAACGGAGCCTGTCGGATCGGTTCGACGACTTTCGAAAGGCACTCGACCGGCGAGACGAGGCGGCCTATCGGCTGGCTCTCGCCGACTTTCACACGTGCCTCCGGCGTTGGACCGAAGCGGAGGAACGGACGGTCTTGCCCGCTCTGATTCGGGGCGGGCTGGCCGGCCGCGATCCCCAGCGCGAGTTGCGCCTCGAGTGGATCCAGGTGCGCGAGCTGACGCGCTACCTCCTGTCGCAGCTCTCCGAGCATGCTCCCCTGTCGGATGTCCTGGGCTTCACCGAGAACCTCGCACGCCGCCTGGCCGCGCATCACTCGGAGATGGAGCGCGTCTACTACCCCGCCGCGGCACCGGGATTGACGGCCGAGGAGTGGCAGATCCTCGCGGGGGCAGCGCCGCCAGCATGACGGCCATGAGCGCTCCGGCTAGCCGAGCTGGTTGAATGAGAAATCGGGTTCTTCGGTTCGCGGCTGCAGAGTTCGGTACGCCGCCTCGAGATTCGGCTGAGACCAGCCGAGGAAGACTCCTTCGCCGCGAAAGAGCGGCCCGGAAGACGTGTCGATTCGGACGATCGCACCCTCGCCCTCTCCGCAAACCGCCGAAAGACGCCAGGCGGACTGCGTCACCGCACTCTCCCGCGTCCGGATCGGAAATCGTTCGAGTGACCGCGATCGGGGTTCCGTCAGGCCGGGGACGAGCTCCGGAGACGCTCCCGGCTCGGACTGGTCTTTCGTCAAACCTTCTGCCTCTTCGACCGCACGCGAAAACTGTATCTCAGTGTGGGCGGGGAACGGACGCCTCTGCCCAAGCGGAGGGGTCAGGCCCGTGAGCGCGTCGGCCCACCTGCGTGGGGTCGTCACCGCGCGGCGAGACGTTGCGCCGGATCTTTGGATCCTGCGGGTCCGACCCGAAGAGCCGCTGGTCTTTCGCCCCGGCCAGTTCGCGACCCTCGGACTTCCGGAGGGCGAAAAGACCGTCGAGCGGCCCTACTCGATTGTCTCTTCCCCCCTCGAGGACGAGCTCGAGTTCTTCCTGGAGCGGGTTCCGGGCGGGGCGCTGACCGAGCGGCTCTACGAGCTTTCACCCGGCGATTCGCTGTTCGTGCGTCGCGCCGCGAAGGGGCGATTCACGTTCGACGACCAGAGCGGCCGGCCGAAGCACCTGATGGTCGCGACAGTGACGGGCGTGGCGCCGTTCATCAGCATGGTCCGGACGCTGCGGAAAAGTTCGACACACCCTCCCCCGGAGGTGTTCCTTCTCCAGGGTGCCAGCCGCTCGTGGGAGCTCGGATATGACCGGGAGCTCTCGGCCCTCCAGGAGGAGACCGATTGGTTTCACTATCTGCCGACCGTCAGCCGGCCGCACGAGGATCCGGACTGGAAAGGCGAGTCCGGGCGCGTGCACGAGTCGATCGACAGATCTTTGGCTCGCTTCCTTTGCGACGCCGCACAGACGACCGCCTATCTCTGCGGCCACCCCGGCATGATCGAGGAGGCCAGACGAATCCTGTCAGCCGCCGGCTTTCCGAAGGATGCCATCCGCGAAGAGAGGTATTGGGTCGAGCCCTGAGGGAGTCCCCCCTCTCCGGCTTCTCGCCGCTCGGATATCCTCGGTCCCCCGGGACAGGCCCGCGGGTCGGTGCATCCGAGCGGGGACTGCGAGAGGGCGACGTCCCGGGGAAGTTGGAGAGAGCATGAGCGCCGAGACGTCGGCGATCTGGCTCGCGGCGGGGCTCCGGACCCCCTTCGCCCGGGTCGACGGGCCGCTCCTCAATCGAGACTCGCTGGCGCTGTCCGTGCCCGCCGTGCAGGCGATGGCCCGTCAGGTTTCGGGGCGGATCGATCTGACCGTGTGGGGGTCCGTCGGAGTCACTCTCCTCTACAGCAACCTTGCTCGCGAGGTGTGGCTCGAAGCGGGTCTCGATCCGCACGTGCCGGCGTTCACGACCATCCTGCAGTGCTGCACGAGCATGGCCGCAGCGTTCGAGGCCGCCGGGATGCTCCGCTCGGGGGGGCCCGGCCTCGCCCTGGTCGGCGGAGCCGAGAGCATGAGCCGGGTCCAGATCGGCCTTTCCCCGAACCTGTCGGTCTGGCTCCGACGGCTGATGCAGGCCCGAACCCTGAGCCGACGGCTCGAGATCCTGCGAACGCTGCGGCTCCGGGACGTCCGGCTCTACGTGCCCGAGGTCAAGAACCGCGTCACCGGCAAGAGCATGGGTGAGCACTGTGAGGACATGGCCAAGACGTGGAAGATCGGACGCCGGGAGCAGGATGAGTACGCTCTCGAGAGCCATCGCAAGGCCGTCGCGGCGCAGGACCGCGGACTCTTCGACGACCTCGTGCCCGTCGACGGCGTCGACCGGGATCAATTCCCGCGGCGCGACACCTCGCTCGAAAAGCTCGCGGTGCTGAAGCCGGCGTTCGACCGCGAGCACGGCACGATTACCGCCGGCAACAGCTCCCCGCTGACGGACGGCGCCGCCGGGGTCTGGGTCGCCAACGAGGAAGGGCTCGCTCGCCTCCCGGGGTCGCTGCCTCGCGCCCGGCTGGTCGACTTCGAGATGGCCGCCGTGGACATCTTTCGCGAAGGCCTTCTCATGGCGCCCGTCGCGGCGATTCCGCGTCTCTTGTCACGGCACGCCCTGCGGTACGAGGACGTGGCGCTCTGGGAGATCCACGAGGCATTCGCGGCGCAGGTGCTCTGCAATATCAAAGGTCTCGAGGATCCCGACTACGTCCGCGAGAAGGCCGGAGTGCCCCACACGTTCGGCCGATTTCCCCGTGAGCGCATCAACCCCAACGGCGGCAGCGTGGCTCTCGGCCATCCCTTCGGAGCCACCGGGGCGCGCGTCCTCAGCCAGGCCGTCCGTGAGCTGGCCGGGATGCCGAAAGGAAGCCGGGCCGTCGTGAGCGTCTGCGCGGACGGCGGTCTGGGGACGGTCGCGCTTCTGGAGACCTGACGGCCGCGTCTCTCTCCTAGGGTTGGGGACCTCCCGCCACGGAAGCGATCCGGGGGTCGTTCTCCGGCAGGTTCACGAGCACGTCCCGGAATTCCTCGAGCAGGCGTCCGTCCCACCAGCCTTTCTGGACCTCCTCGGCCATGATGCCAAGGGCCCGCTCGCGCGACAGCGCGCCGCGATAGACCCGAGCGGTCGTCAGGGCGTCAAAGATGTCGGCGATCGTCGTCACCCGCGCGGTCAGCGGAATCGACTCCCCCATCAACCCTTCCGGATATCCCGAGCCGTCCATGCGCTCGTGGTGGTGGTGCACGACATCCAGGGCGTGGTGCAAGGTCTTCATGTTCTGGAGGAGATCCCTTCCTTTCCGCGGGTGGCGCTTGATCTCCGCGTACTCCTCCGGCGTCAGCTTCCCGGGCTTGAGCAGAACCCCGTCGCGCACCGCAATCTTGCCGAAATCGTGAAAGAGCCCCCCTCGCCGCACCGCCTCGAGCGAACGGTCGTCCATTCCGATGCGCTCTCCGAGAAGGTCCGCGTAGAAGGAGACCCGCGCGCTGTGGCCGTAGGTGTAGGGGTCGCGCGCGTCGATCGTCTGCGCCAGGGACACGATGACCTGCTCGGCGTCCTCCAGAGCATCCGTCGCGAACTTGAGCTGCAGCAGCGCGCGAACCCGCGCGGCGAGCTCCACATTCGAGAATGGCTTCGCCAGGAAGTCGGTCACCCCCGCTTCGATCGCCCTCACCTTCCGCGCCTGCGTCGCCGCGCCGGTGAGCATGACCACGGGCGTCAGACGCAGACGCGGGTCCGCCCGGATGATCGAAAGCAGGTCCATTCCGCTCTTCCCGGGCAACTGCATGTCGAGGAGGATCAAGTCCGGCGTCAGCGTCTGGAGCTTCTCCTCGGCGGCCTCGGCGGATCCCTCCTCCTCGACCACGTGGCCGGTCACACGCAGGAGATGCGAGAGGAGACCGCGGACCTGCTCGTCGTCGTCCACCACCAGGATGAGGCCGCGTCCCGAGCCTCTCAGGGTTTCGGCCCGCGAGCCGCTCATCGACAGGACCTCGAGTCGTTCAGGCCGCAAAGCACGCAGGATTTCTAGCACGACCCGGTTGGCAGCGCGAGCCGTCAACGGGGGCTCTCCAGTATCTACCGGACCTCGCCACTCGGATGGCGTCCGCCCTCCGGTCCCCGGGGCACCGCCACCACTCCGAGGCCAGGATGGCGATCCGGCCAGCTCGGATCAGCTCCGGTCAGGCGTCGCGGCCCCTGCCGGCCGAGCCTGAAGCCGTCCGCGGCTTCTGGATCGTCGGGGGCGATCGGAAAACAGATAGTGGAAGATCGTTTCGGCCGCCACGTGGATCTCACGCTCGAAGTCTCGCCGGCGGCTGTCGGAGCCGCGCGCCAGCAATGACCAGAAGTGACGATTCATCATGCGCGCGAAAGCCGGGAGATCCCGCCCCGGGCGCGCATTCGGCTGCTTCTGGAGACGTTGAAACACCGCCAGCACTCGGGCGTCGGTCCACTTCCGGATCTCTTTCTCCATCCGGCCCAGCTCCGCGTCGGTGAGGGCCGCTTCCTGCCAGGCGCGGATCACGCCGGAGTACGCGGTGTCGGCGCGGAAGGCGTTGGTGAGAAAACGGCGGAGCGCGGGCCGGACGTCGCCGCCGACGGCCGGACTGAGGTCCAGGCCTGCGAGCCGCTCGAGGAACTCGTTCATGAGGACCACGAGAAACTGCCGCTTCGAGGAGAAGTGCTGATAGAAGGCTCCGGCCGCGGTCCCGGCGTTGGAGGTGATCTCCCCGATCGAGACTTCCGCATAGCCCTTCTCTCCGAACAGCCGTCGGCCGGCCTCCAGGAGCTTGCGTCGCTTTTCGATGCTGCGAAGTTGTTTCGGCGGGCCCGGCGCTTCCTCCGCAGTGCGGAGCGCCGGAAACCCCGGCCGGGGTGTCATCGACGGGCCCAGACGCCCACGACCGCTCCCCCGCAGCAAATCAGCATCCACCCGGCGAAGACCCCGGCCGCGGCGGGGTCCGCGCCGGGGAAGATCCGCGTGAAAAAGAGGCACGAGAAGGGATCGAGAAGCAGCGTGGGGAGCATCAGGAGAGTCGCTGCCGGGAACCAGGCGCCTCTGTCGAGCTTCAGCCGGCGGCAGAGCCACGGCACGAGAAGGGCCATTGCGGCGAAGCTCGCGACGTACAGGATGACCGCGCGGCCGGGCTCGCTGGCGCGCAGCAGGCGGTGCCCACCAAGTCGGATCGCGACGGTGCCCAGAAGCCAAATCAAAATGCCGACCCGGAACGCGCGCTTCATATGAACCTGAATTCATATTCATATATCTGCCGACGGCTGTCAAGGGGCGACGACCTAGGAGGAGAACCGGGCGGGTTCCACGGGACTCGAACCCGAGGTCCCGGGAGCTACCGCATGGGAGGAAGGTGTGCGGCGGTCGTGATTCGCCGGATCTTTCCGCATTTGCACGCGCGTGAATACGTTTCGCCGACGCTGGACCCTACGTTCTCGCGATTGAGGGCCGAGCATCGCTCGCAGGTCCACTCGACCACACGGATCTGCGAACCCGTGAAGTCGTGCCAGAACTGGAGACAGCTACCCAGGCCCGACCAACCCTCGTGTACGGTGACGTGCCCGTGGTCCGGACGGAGAGCCTGGCGAATCGCGGCCACTTCGTTGGCCGAGTGGAGGTCGTAATGCGCAAGCCGGCCCCGCAAGGCGACATCGGTGAGGGCTCCGACCTTCCTGGGCGGTCCGACTCCGTTGGACCCGTCGATGGTCAGGTAGACGAGCCCCGGCGACTCATCCACTCGGGGCTGCCGGCTGAACTTGATCGCGAAGACCTGCTGCGTCTTCATGGCTGTCACATCGAGTCCCGACGGGAGCTCAGAAAGGCCTCGGCGAAGTCATGGGTCGCGGCCCGGAGACTCTGCGCGGCGGCCTGTCGAGAACCTGCCGCCGACGTCGCGCTCTCACCGGCGTCTCGAGCGGATGGGGGCAAGCCCGGGCCATCGAGCTCCAGAGCGAGATCCTGCAGCCAGAGCACGACGAGCTCGGAGACCCCGATGGCGAACGCGGACTCGTCCTGATCGAGATTTCGGCGCGTGCCGAGAATCCATTCGAGGTGCCCGTAGGACGCCGCATAGGGCTGCTCGCCCGCCACGAGCTCTCGCGCCTCGCCATACCGTGCCCGGAGCCGTGCGACGACCTCCCGCTTTCGGGTGTCGAGCCGGGAGCTCGATGTTTCCGTGCAGTACTCGCATTGCAGCGCTTCGCCCGGAGCGGCGGCGTTCTCGTTTTGCCGGCCGCAGCTCTTGCAATTCCACTTGCGCTGGACGGATTTCACCTTTGCACCATGTTTCCCGCCGAAACGGCCGGCGACAGGCGGCCACGCGTGGCTGACGTGCTGTCGAGGGAGATCGGAGTAGGGCATCTTATCACGCGCGTGGAAGACGGCCGGTTCGCGCGGTCCCCCGCCTCCCCGTCACGCCGTTCGAAACCTCTCCTAGCGCGGGACCGAGGGAGCGAATGCGTCGAGCAGTCCGATTCGGCAGGCGCGGAGCTTTCGACCTGCGGACCTCTTGGCGGGCTCAGCGCTGCGGTCGCAGGCGGCTGCGAGGTTGTGCAGCGCGTCGCCGACAGCCAGCCGGGTGTCCCTGTCGCTCAGAAGTTGGAGGGCACTCGGGTTTCGCCCCTCCATGATGTAGTAGTGCAGGTTGGGAAACCCGCCGTACTCTGCCAGTGCGGCGGATCTGCTGAAGACCAGCGCCGATCGAACCCCGGCCACCGACAGCTCCTTCGCAACCTGGTTCATCGCAAACCTGCCAGGGACAACGAGACGCGCCCAGTTCGAGAACGTCTCATACCGGACGGCTCAAACCTGTCGGCGGCGACGGGCGCCGTTTCCGGGTGAAGCGTCGAAAACGAAGACAAGTAGTCCCGGCTGGGTTGAACGCTCATCTTCCCCGCGCAGCGCGCGCACTTCACGGTCCCATCCAGAGCGACGACCGTTTCGTTGTCCCGACCACAATGCGTGCACTTCCAGTTTCGTAAAGCGTGTTCCACGGAGCATCCCGCTTTCTAATCGATCCCGTCGGTTTCATCCAGCCTGTGTGACCCTCGCGGCCGCGAGCTTCGAGGCCACGGCCACGAGTTGGAGGCGGCGGACATCCGCGACCAGCGAGTCCTCGAAGTTCGCCCGGGCTCGGACTTCCCTTCCGATCGATGAGGCCGCGTCCGCGGTCCAGCGGCGGAGGATCTCCCCGACCCTGGGCCTCGCCGGCTGGAGGCGCATGCTGTGTGCGCAGATCTCGCACTGCAGGGTCCCCGCAACGGACGCGATCTTGTTGGATCCGCACCTCTTGCAGTTCCACTTTCCGAGGACGTATTTCATGACGCGCTCACTTTCGTGCCGACACCCGGGGCGGGCTCTCGATTGGTCGATGGAATCCGGTGAGGCGGTCCGTCGGAGGGAATCGGGAAAGCCACAGTATCACATCCCCCATTTCGACGTCGTCGTTCTACGAAAGGCCATCCGCCCGAGCCCGATGACACTCAGAACTCGACGTGAAGACGAGCCCCGAAGACGTGCACCGGACCGCGGTCCCGGTTGTAGGCGGGGCGTGCGATGAACTGATAGCCGGCGGCGAGCCAGACGTACTTGACCAGGGCGGCCTGGTAATAGAGGTCCGCGATCGTCTCCAGACCATACGACAGCCTGCCGTCCCCGATCATGAAGCCGTAGCCTCCGGCCGTGAGATAGTCCCGATGGTCGTTCGAGAGGCCGTCGAGAATGAACGCGACTCCCGCCTCGTCGTCCGGGCGGCTTCGCAGCGGTCCTTTCCACCGTCCTCCGACGGTCAGAGAACGCTCGATCTCCGCGTATGCCCAAGCCTCGTTGGCCCCGTCGCTCCAGCTTCCTCTCAGGAACAGGCCCCAGGCATTTCCCACGGCTTGCTCGAGGTTCACGACGAATCCCCACTTGCTGCGCCCCACGCGCCTGGTCGCCGTCACGTCGGGGGGCAGCCCGCCGGCCTGCGCGATCGCTTCCCGGTAGTTGCCCATGTTTGCGCGGTTGTAGAAGAGAATGAGCCGGGCTGCTCCCTTTTTCCCGCCCACCTCGTACCGGCGCTCGAACTCGCCGCTCAGCGCATAGGCGTGAAGGAGATCCGTGTCGAATCGGAGGCCGTTGGCGACCTTGGGCTGGGCCGTCGCGGCGAAGCGCGCCGCCCAGGCCACGTCGTCACGTTCGATCACGAAGCCCCACGTGTAGCCGCGGGTGTCCGCCGCATAGTCCCATGCCCCCGCCGTCCAATCCGCCCAGTTCAGAAACTGGGTCCGCGGGTCGTGCGAATAGGCGTTGCCGTCGAAGAAGTCGCCCATGCCGAACTTTCCGACGGTCAGCGTCCAGCGCCGCACGGGCCTGCGGCCCCCGAGCTGATTGGCACCCTCTTCGACGGGCTCCGTCTCGGGGCCGATGGCCACGGTCTGACGCAACATCAAACGCCCGAGATAGATTCGTGGCTCAGCGTCACCGACTCGGAACGCCTCGCCGTTGGGAAAACCTGCGATGCCGAACGTGTGACTCAGGCCGCTGCCGCCCGAGAGCTCCGGGTTGACGTAGATCTCGGCGCCTTTCCAGAGACGCGCCCCGAGAAAGAGCGTTGCTGTGATCGTCGTTTCATGCTCGGGATCCGGGCTCAGGCTGTTCTGGCCCGAGTACGGAGCGTCGAAGCTCGGGTGGGCCTGGGTTACCGTCGTGAGCTGGAAGTGGAGGTCGGTCCGGGCCTCCGACGGTGAGGGGGTTTCGCGGACGAGGGACACCTCCTGAGCGCGCGCGACGGCGGCGCCAAGAGAGATTCGCAGCATTACGGCCAGCGCGATCAAGGCCGACTTGAGGTTGCCGCCGAAAGAAGCGCTCATCGCGCCGGCCCCATCGACTTCCCGCGCGACCGGGCCTTTCGGTGCGGGCGGTGGTGGCGCCTCGCACGTATGCCGTGCGCCTCACCCACGTGGGCGAGACAGTCGTGAACGAGATGCCCGACGAACTCGTCGGTAGCCCGGTAATACGTGAGTCTGCCCTCGTCCCGCGACGTGATGAGGCGCATCCGTCGCAGGAGGGCCAGCTGGTGGCTCGTGGCCGACAGCGAGAGATCGAGGGCGTGCGCGATGTCGCCGACGGTCAGCTCGGCATGCGCGAGCGCGTGCATAAGCGAGAGCCGGACCGGGTTCGCGAGGAGCCTGAAGACCTCCGCCGCCTCTCCGAGCACCTCCGGGGCGGGGAGTCCGTGCCGAGCCGCTCTGACCTTCTGGGAGCTCACGATTTCGGGGAGGTCGCGCTTCGCGTGTGTTATCATAGTTGCTGAGTTTATCAAGTAAGCATTCAATGGTCGAGCGAAAAAACCGCCACGGAGACCGCTCGAAGGCGTATCATGCCGCGGGCCACAGGCACACGCACGGCATTGTGGATCCGACGATGAGCTTGACGGCGTGTGGTCTCTGGGCGATCCAGTGGTCCTTCCTCGGCCTCTTCGTGACCGCGTCTCTTCCGTCGGCTCACCGACCGGGCCGCACGCACACGGCGATCCGCAGACACATGCCCGCTGAGGCGAGCATCAAGTCGCGCATGCGATGACTCGCGCACCATTCCGCACCGCTCGTCGCCCGAAGACGGGCGCTACCTTGGGACTTCCCAAGGGCATCTTTGCGGCCCTCCGGCGCCAGCCGCCCCCCATCCGCGTTGCCCCGATCCTCGTCGAGTCGGCATCCCTGACCTCCGAGGTCGTGTATCAGCGGCTGAGGAGCCGGGCGACGGGCCTCACGGCGAAGGAGGTCGAAGCGCGGCTGACCGAGCACGGTCCCAACATGGTGGCCGCCGAAGGAAGCAAGAGCATCTGGCTGCTCCTGTGGCACGCCGTCATCAACCCGCTCGTGCTGCTCTTGGCGGTCCTGGCAACCATCTCCTTCGCCACGGGTGACGCTCGGGCAGGGATCGTCATGTCGCTGATGATCGTGTTGGGCGTCGGCCTGCGGCTGGTCCAGGAGAGAAGGGCGGACACAACTGCGACGAAACTCAAGGCGATGATCTCGGTGACCGCGACCGTCCTGCGCGATGGGCAACCGCTGGAGCTCCCCATCGCGCAGCTCGTCCCGGGGGACGTCGTCAAGCTGGCGGCCGGGGACATGATTCCGGCGGACGTGCGGATCGTCGCCGCCAAGGACCTCTTCGTCGTTCAGGGCTCGCTGACGGGCGAGTCGTTCTCCGTGGAGAAGTTCGAAGTGGACAAGGGCTCTCCGGAAAGGTCGCCCGTCGAGCTGGCCAACGTCGCATTTCTGGGCACGAGCGTCGAGAGCGGCACCGCGATGGCCGTCGTCGTGGCGACCGGCCGCCGGACCTACCTCGGCAGCATGGCCGAGTCCCTCGCGGAGCAGCCGACCCAGACCGCGTTCGACAAGGGCGTCGCGCGCTTCACGTGGCTCATGCTCCGCTTCATCCTGGTCATGGTGCCGTTGGTGTTCGTCATCAACGGCCTGACCAAGGGCCGCTGGCACGATGCCTTCTTCTTTGCCCTGGCTGTGGCCGTGGGGCTGACCCCCGAAATGCTCCCGATGATCGTGACGGTTTGCCTGTCCAAGGGTGCCATGGCGATGGCGCGCAAGAAGGTCATCGTCAAGAGAATCAACGCCATCCAGAATCTCGGTGCCATGGACGTGCTCTGCACCGACAAGACCGGGACACTTACGATGGATCACGTGATCCTGGAGATGCACTGCGACGTCGTCCTGAAGGAGGACGATGGCGTGTTTGCGCTGGCGTACCTCAACAGCCACTTCCAGACGGGCCTCAAGAATGTGATGGACCGGGCCGTTCTCGCCCATCCCGAGAGGCACATGCATGCGCACCTCTCCGACTACGCCAAGGTGGACGAGATCCCGTTCGACTTCCAGAGGCGAATCATGTCGGTGGTGGTCCGCACGGCGGAGGGCAAGGATCGAATCATCAGCAAGGGCGCGCCTGAGGCAATCTTCCCGCGTTGCAAGAACTTCGAGCTCGACGGCGAGCTCCTGCCGATGGACGACGTCCTGATCGAAGACCTCCGCCTCGAGTACGAGCGCCTCAGCCGGGATGGGTTCCGCGTGTTGGCCATTGCATCGAAAGACGTGGTGCCCAGGGGCGAAAACGGCGCTTACGGGCGGGATGACGAGAACGATCTCATCCTCAACGGATACCTCGCGTTCCTGGACCCGCCGAAGGACACGGCAGCCGCAGCCATTCGCGCGCTACAACAGCACGGCGTGGCCGTAAAGGTGGTGACCGGCGACAACGACTTGGTCGCCAAGAAGGTGTGCTCCGAAGTCGGCCTGCCCACGGAACACACGCTGTTGGGTGCACAGATCGAGGGGATGACCGACGAACAGCTCGCCGATGCGGTGACGCGTACGACACTGTTCGCCCGCGCTTCTCCCGCACACAAACAGCGCGTCATCCGCGCGCTCCAGGCGCGCAGTCACACGGTCGGCTTCATGGGGGACGGGATCAACGACGCACCGGCCCTGCGGGCGGCCGACGTCGGCGTCAGCGTGGACACGGCGGTGGACATCGCGAAGGAGTCGGCGGACATGATCCTGCTCGAGAAGAGCCTCCTCGTTCTCGAGGAAGGAGTCCTCGAGGGCCGAAAAGTCTTTGCCAACATCCTCAAGTACATCGGCATGGGCGCGAGCAGCAGCTTCGGCAACATGTTCAGCGTCCTCGGGGCGAGTGTCTTCGTGCCCTACCTGCCGATGACCCCCATCCAGATTCTCACCAACAATCTCCTGTACGACGTTTCCCAGACCGCCATTCCGACCGACGACGTGGACCCCGAGCAGATCGTCAAGCCGCGGCCCTGGGAGATCGGCTCGATCGCGAGGTTCATCCTCTTCATCGGTCCGTGCTCATCGATCTTCGACTACACGACGTTCCTGATGATGCTGTACGTGTTCCAGTGTTGGCCCGTCGCGAGGGCTCCTGTGTTTCAGACGGGCTGGTTCGTAGAGAGCCTGCTGACGCAGACGCTGATCATCCACGTGATCCGCACCCGCAAGGTACCGTTCCTGCAGAGCCGCGCGTCCTGGCCGCTGACTGCCATGACCGCGGTGATCATGCTGATCGGCGTGCTCATCCCCTTCACGCCCATTGGACCGTATCTCGGCTTCACGACGCTCCCACCGCTCTACTGGCTCCTCCTGGCGCTGACGCTGCTGGCGTACATCCTGCTGACGCAGACCGTGAAAACCTGGCTGATCAAGCGTGCGTGGGTGTAGCGACTCGGCAACGTAAAGTCAACGACATCGACCGGATTGAGGGCATCTTCCGCCTTTCCGGGCTCCGGTTTGGAGGCTCAGTCATCCTGGTCATGCCCGGTGTGTAGCGACAGCTCGTCCGCGTCGGCGTCGTAATGGAAGAGCTGTCCGTACCGGCCCCAGCTCACGATCGAGCGGAAGAGGTCGGCAACCGAGTGGCCGGGCAGCCGTTCGGCCAGGAAGGCCCGGACCTCGTCCCCGGAGCGCCTCACGTCCGGCTCGGCGGCCAGGTAGCGGATGAGCGCGGCGAACGTTCCGAGCGTCAGGACGCGCCTTCGGAACAGGAGTCTCTTGTCCGCCTGGGACGCCGCGACCATCTCCCGCCCGAGCTCGGTCATTCGAACGAGGTCTCCCGGCGTCTCGGCGAACCCGAGCATCTCCGCCGCCTTCACGACCGCGATCGTGCGCCCGAAGTCATATTCGGTGATCGAGTCGAGCTCGAAGAGGTCCTGTTCGCCGCCGTGGTCGCTCAGGATCTCCAGAAGCCCCAGGACCTCGCTGGGCCGCACGTTGGGTATCGGCCGGATCGGCCCGACAGTGGGCCGGCCGGGTACGACCGCAACGGGCTTCTCTTCCGGAAGATGGATTCCGGTCACGACGTCGTGGATTTGCTCGACCATCCGCAGAAACTCGGGATGGCGGTATTCCCTCGGATGCGGGAGAGTGTTGACGATCTCCTGGCGGATCGTGCCGGGATTCGCGCCGAGGATCACGATTCGGTCCCCCAGGTACACGGCCTCGTCGATCAGGTGCGTGATCATCAAAATTGAGGAAAGCGTGCTCGCGCGGTCCGACCAAAGGCGGTAGACCTCAGCGCGGAGGAGCTCGGCGGTGAGGACATCGAGTGCGGAGAACGGCTCGTCCATGCACAGCAGCTCGGGACCTCCGACGAGCGCTCGCGCGATTCCGACGCGCTGCTTCATGCCCCCGGAAAGCTCCTTCGGAAAAGCCCGCTCCACGCCGGCCAGGCCGACGCGCTCGATCGCGCTCGCCACCCGAGCGAGCACGTCGTCTTCCGCGAGAGGCTTTCCGTTGAGCCCGACGCGGACGTTTTCTTCGACTGTCAGCCAGGGAAAGAGGGCAAAGTTCTGGAAGACGACCGCGGCTCCCGGATGGATCCCGAGGAGCGGCTTCCCGTGTTCCCTGACCGAGCCGGACGTCGCGGGGATCAGGCCGATGAGGATGCGGAGCAGAGTCGACTTCCCGCAACCCGAGGGCCCGAGAACGACGAC
>JBASRI010000096.1:0-4418 GCA_049273755.1 Thermoanaerobaculia bacterium | reverse complement strand
AGTTGTAATCGGCCACGATCGCGTCGGCGCGCTGGGCCAGCTCCAGCTGGACCTCGAAGGGGCAGACCTCTTCGCGCCGCGCCTCCTCGAAGACGGCGTCGGGATCCAAATGCGAGTACGAGTCGCGCAGGCGGCCGAGGATGTTCGACTTCTCCATCTTTTCGGGATAGTTCTTGGCGAATCGGCAGAACTCTTCGTGGCAGAGGATCCGGTCGTTGGCGCACATGCGTTCCTTGGCGCGGACCTGCAGCGTGTGGAACGCGCGCTCGTTCATTGCCGTCAGCGACGAGACCGCCATCTTCTGCTGCAGAGTCTTGGACGTCAGGAAGACCACCTGGCGGCCGCTGGCGAGCCCGGAGGCCAGGGCCGGGTGGAGCGCGGCCGCCGTTTTCCCCGAGCCGGTCGCCGCCTCGGCGATCAGGTTCTCCCCGTTCGCGACGGCGGTCCGCACGGCGTCCATCAGGCGCTCCTGGACGGGACGCGGCGCGGTGTGCGGAAACGGCAGCCTCTCAGCCGCCGCGGCTTTGCGCTTTCGGGCGACCTTCTGCGCTCGCCAAATCCCCAGCGCCCGCTCGAGCCGCTTCTCGATTTCCCGCTCGACTTCGTCGTCGAACGGGACGTCGAGCGAGAGCTCCTCGCCGGTCTCGATGTCCACGTAGACCAGCGCGCCGTGCACCCGCCCGTGGCCGAGCCGCCTCCAGAGGTAACAGTAGCCCAGAAGCTGCCGGCGGTCCCGCTCGAAGGCGTACCCGGACGGACGCACGCCGTCGACCGCAAGATTGGTGGATTTGAGCTCCTCGATCAGCCAGGAGCCGGCCTCGCGCTCGACGCATCCGTCCAGCCGTCCGGACAGCACCGCCGTCCAGCCCTCGACCGGGATCCGGGCCTCCAGATGGACCTCCGCGCGGTAGGCGGGATGCGCTCCCTGTCTCGCCGTGAGGACACGGGTGTGGATCTGCGCGCCCAGGCCCAGGCGCCGCCAGCCGTCCCCGCGGTCGAAACCGACGCGCCGGAAGCCCTCGTCCTCCGCCAGCTCGCGCACGGAGATCTCGAAGACGCGGGCCTCTTCATCGAATCGCAAGCCTTCGATTATAATTTGCGGGTGAGATCCCCGGTTCGGGTTCGGGCCTTCATAGCGGCGCTGTCTCTTGCGTCGAGCCTCGCCCCCGTCGCCCTCCATGCCAAGTCGAGACCCGCCCCCGCTCCGGTGACGCTGTCGGATACGCTCGCGCGCGCCGCCGCGGGCGGACCGGCCCGCGGAGGCGGAGTTTCGATCTCCGTCGTGGAACTGGACACGGGCTCAACGGTCTTCGAGCGGAATCCCTCGTCCCCGGAGACGATCGCGTCGATCACCAAGCTTTTCTCCTCCGCCGCGGCGCTGCACTACCTCGGGCCGGACTATCGGTTCCGGACGACGTTCTGGCGCCGGGGCGAGGTTCACGACGGCGTTCTCATGGGGTCGCTCCTCGTCGTCGGGGGAGGGGATCCAAACATCTCGGGCCGTTTCTACGAGGACGACTCCTTCGCCATCTTCGACAGGTGGACCGAGGGCCTGCGCCAGGCCGGCATCCTGCGGGTGGCCGGGGACCTGATCCTCAATGCCGGAGCGTTCGACAACGTCTACCGGCACCCCGACTGGCCCGAAAGCCGAGATTCACGCTGGTATCAGGCCCCGATCTCCGCTCTCTCCTACAACGACAACTGCGTTCTCGTCTCTGTGGGCCGCGACGGGCTTCCGGGCGCGCCGACGTTCGTCGACATCGATCCCGACACCGATCTCGTCCAGTCGGTCGGCCGGCCCCGCACGGTCGGGAAGGCCGGCCGGATTCGTGTGGCGGTCTCGCGTCCTTCCGGTTCCAACCTGGTCAAAGTCTCCGGGACCGTGCCGTCGAGATATTTCCGGTGGTCGAATCCGCTGGCGATCGACGATCCGCCGAAGTTCTTCGGAGCCGCGCTCAGGAGCCGCATGGCGTCGGCGGGAATCGGGCTCGTGGGAAGTGTGCTCGAGCGTGACGTGCCGGCCGACAACTCGTGGCTTCTGATCGCGACCACGGAGTCGAACCTGCTCCCGACGCTCGCCGTCGCGAACAAACGGAGCCAGAGCTTCTACGCCGAGCAGATCTTCAAGACCCTCGCCTACGAGAAAACGGGCCGCGGCTCCTGGGACCGCGCGCTCGATCTGACGCGCCAGTTCATCGCGGGCCTCGGTCTCGATCCGGGCGCGTATGCACTCCGCGATGGCTCCGGGCTTTCCGATGGAAACCGCGTCGCGGCCGGCGATCTCGTCCGGTTCCTCCGGGCGATGAACGCCCATCCCCAGGGAGCCGCCTGGAGGGCAACCCTCGCCGTGGCGGGGGAGCAGGAGGGATCCCTGCGCCACCGGCTCCTATGGACCTCCACCCGGGGCCAGATCGAGGCCAAGACCGGCACCTTGAACGGCGTCTCGACCCTCGCCGGCTATGCAACCGCTTCTTCCGGAAAGACCTACGCGTTCGCAATCCTCCTGAACGGCCCCCGGGTCACCGAAAGCCGGGGTCACGCCTTCCAGGACCGCCTCCTTAAAGCCCTCGTCGAGCGAGGGTAGGGGCAGGCGCCCCTGGGAGGGGGGCCCCGGGGATATCGCGGGGACCGTCAAAATAACTTGACCCCGCGGCCCGATGCTGTGATGAAATATCTCTGATTCGTAATCGGGGCTGCACGTCAGCCCCACGCCACGGTGGGAAATCCTATGGTTTACGTCGGTGTACTGGGTGAAGTCCGCTCGCGAGAGCACCCATTTTCGACGCTGGCCGTTGGACGAGGTTTTTGGCCCCGGCACAAGGCCAGGGCTTTTGGCGAAAGGTGGCCTTCTTGATCCATATTAACTGCCCGGTTCCGGCTTAGCGGTCTGTAACCAACTGATTTAAAAGGTTTTGTCGCGACTGGCCATTGGGCTAGGTCGCTGTTTGACTATTTGGTCGCATTGCCCTACTCTCTGTGCACTTAAGACGGAGCCTGACAATGGAAATCTCGGACGACCTCAACAACGTAGTCTCACCCGAAGACCGGTTCGAGAGAGAAGTCGAGTCCGTTTTCCAAGAGACGCTCGGGCTCATTCACATCGCACTCGTTTCGCACTACCAGCTCGCGGAGCAAGAGGCTACCGAGCTCGAAAAGGATCTCTTCGTTTGGTTTCGGCGGTTCTGCTACCGCCCGGGAGCGACAGTTCGCGAGAATCGACCTTTTCTCCTCGTCGCTTGCTGCCAGTTCGCCCGCGAGTATCAGAAGTATCTCGTCGGTTCTGGAGTTCGCGATTCTGACGAGAAGTTAAAGACCTTGCTCGCGCGGGAGCCCGCCGACGTGGCGCACGATTTCTCCCGCAGCCTGCAGCTTTTCGAGTTTAGACGCAGCGATGCCTGACACCGCAAGAATCCTCCAGTTTCCGACTCGACCGGCTCCGTCGCTCGGAGTGCTTGACGCGCTCCGTGCTGCAAACAGCTATCTTGATTCGAGGGACGAAGAAGGGATGGACCATCGGCGCGCCGCACTGTTGGAAACGCCAGATGTTCTGCTGTCTATTTGTGCCCTGCTCCGAGAGAAGGTTGAAAGTACGGCGTCTGTCGTTCTCGCGGAATCCGCCGAGTTATATCGAGTCATCGTCTCAGGGAGCCGTCCTCTCGGGGTCTTTGACGAGAAAGATTACTTTTTGGGTGAGACGGCCCTGCTTGCGGGGACGGCGAGCAGGATCCTAGGGCGGCGCACCGACTCCGATCTCTGGTTCGACCGTGCCGAGGCGGGGTTCCGCCACACCGTGAACCCGGCTCCGCTGCTGGCGTCGGTTTCGTACCAGAGGCTTGCTCTCCGTTGTGAGATGGGCCAATACCGGGAGGTCGGCGAGCTCGCACCGATGCTCGCGGCGAGTTTCAGCAAAATGAGCATGCCTCGCGAGCAGGCAAAGTGCGTCTTCCTAGAGGCGCTCGCTCTAAAGCAAGGTGGGTCGCACGAGTCCGCGGCCTCGAGATTCGAGGCGCTTGCGGGAATGGGCATCTCTGATCTCGACCCAGGTCTTGTGGGCATGGCTTTCGCCAACTTGGCTGATATCCACGCAGCGGATGGCCGGAACGAGCACGCCGCCGTAGCCTGCGGTCACGCCTTGCCGTTGCTCGCCAAGGCCAATCGGCCCGTGGCTCTGGCACATCTCAAGAGTGTTTTGGGCGAAGCGCTGCGACGTCAAGGGAAGCTACGGGAGTCTATCGAGGCGTATCGGGCATCCGTCTCGGGCTACGAGGCGCTCGGAATGTCCACGTGGGTTGCGTACCTCAGGGTCGTGCTTGCACAAGCGCTTCTTGAGAACGGGCAACCGCGCCAGGCCGAATGGCATATCCTGGCTGCCCTTCCGACGATCGACGAGGCCCAGATGGTCCCAGAGGGCTTTGCTG
>JBASRI010000095.1:0-2185 GCA_049273755.1 Thermoanaerobaculia bacterium | reverse complement strand
CGCCCCCCGCCGCGGCCATCCTCAAGGACGTGCGCTTCAAGATTGCCGTCGCGTCCGGAAAAGGAGGCGTCGGAAAGTCCACCGTGGCGGCCAACCTGGCGCTCGCCCTGGAGCGCGTCGGCCACCGCGTCGGGCTCATGGACTCCGACATCTACGGCCCCTCGCAGCAGATGATGATGGGCATCGACGAGAAACCCTACGTCAACGAATCCAACCAGATCGTCCCCATCGAGCGGTTCGGCGTGAAGGTCATTTCGCTCGGGTTCCTCATGGACGTGGACCAGCCCGTGATCTGGCGCGGGCCGATGGTCATGAAGGCCGTGGAGCAGTTCCTTCAGGACGTGGCCTGGGGACCGCTCGACTTTCTCGTCATCGACCTGCCTCCGGGCACGGGAGACGCGCAGCTGACGCTGACGCAGAAGATCCAGCTCTCGGGCGCCGTCATCGTCACGACCCCGCAGGACGTCTCGCTGATCGACGCCCGCAAGGGGCTGGCGATGTTCCAGAAGGTCAACGTGCCCGTGCTCGGGATCATCGAGAACATGTCGTACTTCGTGTGCCGTGCGTGCGGCCACCGCGAGGAGATCTTCAAGCACGGAGGGGGGGAGCGCACCGCGCGGCAGCTCCACGTGCCGTTCCTTGGCGAGATCCCGCTGGATCCGAAGGTCGCAATCGGCGGCGACGCCGGACGGCCGATCGTGGTGGCGGAACCGAAGTCGGACGTGACCGAAGCCTATCTCTCGATCGCCGACGCCGTGGCCCGCGCCGTCGGCGCGTAGCGAACCCAATGCCCGCCTCGATCGAGCTCGCGAAGGCGGACATCACCGGGCTCTCCGTGGACGCGATCGTCAACGCCGCCAACGAGGCCCTGCAGCTGGGCTCGGGCGTCGCGGGAGCGATTCGCACGCGGGGCGGGCCCTCGATCCAGGAGGAGTGCGACCGGATCGGCACCTGCGCCGTCGGCCAGGCGGTCGTGACCAAAGCGGGGAGCCTTCGCGCCCGGTGGGTCATTCATGCCGTCGGGCCCGTGTGGAAAGGCGGCGAGTACGGCGAGGAGATGCTCCTCGCCTCCGCCGTGCTGCAGGCCCTGCGGCGCGCGGAGGACATCGGCGCGACCTCCGTCGCCGTCCCCGCGCTCTCCACGGGCGTCTTCGGTTTCCCGCTCTCGCGGGCGGCAGAGATCTCGATGGCCGCGGCGAAGTCATTTGCGCCGGACGCCGAGTACGTGCGGCGCATCGTCTTCTGTCTCTACGACGACCAGGCGTACCGGGCCTTCGAGAAGGCGCTCGGGCAGCCCGAGAACCCCGTGAGCGCCCCGTGAATCCGGCCTGGTGACCCTCTCGCTCCCTCTCCTCGCGCTTCTCGCGGCGCTCGCCGCGTCCGGGCTCCCGCCTCCGGCCGACCTGCTGCGCCTCCAGGCCGACAAGAACGTGGGCCTGGCGGCCCTCGAGCAGGGGGATGCCGTGGAGGCCGCGCGACGGTTCGACGCCGTCCGCCGTCTGGCGCCCGCCGAGCCTCTGGGGTGGGCCAACGGCGCGGTAGCCGCCATGCGCTCGAAGGAGCTGGCGGCCGCAGAGAAACTTCTCTCGCGGGCGCGGGCGCTCGACCCCGAAAACCCGCGGATGATCGCGCTCGAGGGCACGCAGCGCGAGCTGTCGGGCGACGTGGCGGGGGCGATCGAGGCGTTCGAGAAGGCGGCGGCGGCGTCCCCGGGGGATCTCGCGTCCCGGTGGAGCGCGGCGCGTCTGGCGTCGGGGCAAGGACAGGGGGACGCCCGGCGGGCACGCGCTCTTCGCGACGTCGAGGCCGCCCTCGCGCAGGCTCCCGCCAATCTCTTCCTTCTCGCGCGCCTGGGCGAGCTCGCGCGCGCGCAGTCCGATGCCGCCCGCGCGGCGTCGGCGCTCGACCGGATTTCGGAGCTCGTGGCGGGAGAGCCCCGGCTCGACGAGGCGCTCGCGCAGGCGAGGGCCGCCCAGGCCTCCGGCGATGTCAAGACCGCGACCCTCAAGGCGACGGTCGTCGAGAATCTCCTCAAGGCGATGCCCCGCTACCAGCAGGCTCGCCGCGACGTGGAGCCGGGAGTCGTGGGGCTGCCGCTGGAGACCTGGACGCCGGCGCTCGAGGCGGCCATGCGGGCCCGCGCGTCGCGGCCGGTCGACGTGAGGTTCGTTGCGCTGCCCGAGGC
>JBASRI010000363.1:0-2268 GCA_049273755.1 Thermoanaerobaculia bacterium | reverse complement strand
AACCCAGACCGGCGGCCCCCGCCCCCGCTTCGCCTCCCGCCGCCTCCGCCGAGGCTGCGGCGACCAAGGCGGCTGCGGCTCCTGCCCCTGCTCCTCAGGCGCCTCCGGCCCGGCCCGCGCCTCCGGTGCCCGCCCCGGCCGAGGCGTCGCCCGGCGGACAGGTCGAGTCGATCGAAGAGCGCATCCGGCGCCGGTCTTCGCCGCTCGTGCGCAAGATCGCCCAGGAGAACACCATCGAGATCGGGGACATCGAAGGCACCGGCATCCACAATCGCGTCACCAAGAACGACGTGTTGTCGTATCTGGAGAACCGCAAGGTCGCCGGTCCGGCCGCCTCACGGGCGTCGACGGCTCCGGCGGAGTTTCCGGGCCGCGCCGAGCCCGCCGAAGCTCCGGCGCCGCGCCCCGCGATTCCGTTGACGGACCGCGACGAGGTCGTCGCGATGACGAGGATTCGGAAGATCACGGCCGAGAACATGATCCTCTCCAAGAGGACCTCGGCCCACGTGACGACGGTGTTCCAGATCGACTACACCAACATCGCGAGGATCCGGGCCAAGCACAAGGACGAGTTCTTCGAGAAGTACGGCGTCAAGCTGACGTACCTGCCCTTCATCTTCCGGGCCTCGATCCAGGCCTTGCGCCAGTTCCCGCAGTTGAACGCGTCCATCGACGGCGACAACATCGTCTACCACAAGGACATCCACCTCGGGATGGCCGTCGCCCTCGACTGGGGCCTGATCGTCCCCGTGATCAAGAACGCCGACGAGAAATCGATTCTGGGACTCGCCCGCGCCGCGCAGGATCTGGCCGAGCGGGCCCGGACCAAGCGCCTGAAGCCCGAGGAAATCCAGGGCGGCACGTTCACGGTGACCAACCCGGGCGTCTTCGGCTCGCTCTTCGGAACGCCGATCATCCCGCAGCCGCAGGTCGCGATCCTGGGCGTCGGGACGATCGAAAAGCGGCCCGTCATCGTCAAGGACGAAAACGGAGAGGACGCGCTCGGCATCCGCACGGTCGGCTACCTCGCGCTGTCCTTCGATCACCGCCTGGTCGACGGCGCCGACGCCGACCGGTTCATGGCGAGCGTCAAGAAGACGCTCGAGAGCGGCGAGTTCGAACTCGGATAGCGATTCCCCGGCCGTCCCGCGGCTTCCGCGGGCGGCCTGCGCCGCGATCTTCCTCGTGGCGCTGGCGGCGCGGATCGCCGCGATCGGCGCGGTGGGGTTCTCGACGCTCCGGTTCGGCGACGCGCGCGTCTACCTGACCGCCGCGGAGACCCTCCTCCACACGGGCCACTACCCGAAGGAGACCGACTACCATTCGTTCCGCGCGCCGGGATACCCGGTCTTCCTGATCGCCGCCACGCTCGGCGATCCGCGGCGGGTTCCTCTGGCCAAGCTCGCGAATGCGGCGGCCGGCGCGCTCTCGGCTCTCCTGCTGGCAGCCCTCTCGGCGCGAATCTTCCGGCGTCGCTCCGTGGCCCTGGCCACCGGTGCGGTCGCCGCGCTGGACCCCGGTCTGGTCCTGACGGCGGCCGATATTCAGAGCGAGCCGCTCTTTCTTCTCCTCCTGCTGGTTGCCGCATGGATGCTCCTGGTGTGCGTGGATCGCCCTTCGTCCAACTTCGGCGTCCTCGCAGGAGCCGCCCTCGCTCTGGCGGCGTTGACGCGCCCGACGGCTCTTGCGATGGCGCCTCTCCTGCTCGCCCCCTTCGGCGATCGGCGGTGGCCGCTCCGGGTTCGCGCGCATCTGGCGGGCTCCACCCTGCTCGGGTTCTTCCTCACGCTGGCGCCCTGGACGCTGCGCAACGCGGTCGTCTACCGCGAGCTCGTTCCCGTCAGCGACCTCGCCGGGGTGAACCTCTATCTCGGCAACTCCGACCTGATGGCGCGCTTCTACGAGCTGCGCACCCCGGGCGAGTACGACGCCTGGATCCGCGAGATGAAACGGATCACCGATGAGAAGCACGCGATCCTCCAAGCCGCGGGCGAGGTGTCCCCATCGCAGCGGACCCGCGCGTACCTGCGCACTGCGCTCGAGGAGCGGCGCCGAAATCCCGGCGCCACGGCGGGCCTCTGGCTGCACAAGCTCTGGGACTGGGTGCGCCCCTATCCCAACCCGCTCTTTTGGCCGAGCTGGGTCGTGATTCCCGTCGGCGTTTTCTACATTCTCCTCTCCGCCTTCGCCGTGCGGGGGTTCCTGCGTTCCACGCGGCGCGGGGTCCGTCTCTTCGCCGCCGCGGTGCTCGTCGTGAGTCTGCTGGCC
>JBASRI010000357.1:0-15117 GCA_049273755.1 Thermoanaerobaculia bacterium | reverse complement strand
GGCCAGCAGCAGCAGCCGCGGCGCGCCTCCGGGCCGGCGCGGCGGTTCGCCGTTCACGCGCGTCTCATCCGCGGTGATACTCCTGGAGCGAGGCCACACCCGTCGCCTCCTCCTGGCGCGCGCGGATGCCTTCGACGGCGGCCGTGGCCGCCGACAAAGTCGTCAGACACGGGATCGAGAGGCGGAGCGCGGCGGCGCGGATCGCGGCCTCGTCGAAGCGCGACTCCCTGCCCAGCGGCGTGTTGACGACGAGCTGGATCTCGCCGGCCTCCATCCGGTCCACGGCATTAGGGCTGCCCTCGTTGACCTTGAAGACCCGCTCGGCCTCCACCCCCGCCTCCCGCAGCGCCTCGCGCGTCCCCTCGGTGGCGCACAGGGCGAAGCCCAGGCTCTTCAGCTCCCGCCCCACCGGAATCATCGCCGCCTTGTCGTACGGATTGACGGTCAGAAACGCCCGGCCGGCCAGAGGCAGGCGCGTGCCGACGGCCTCGCAGGCCTTGGCGAACGCGTCCCCGAATCGCGGCGAGATTCCCATGACCTCGCCGGTCGACTTCATCTCCGGGCCCAGCAGGACGTCCTCGCCCGGAAACTTGCGGAAGGGAAAGACCGGTGCCTTGATGAAGAAGTCGACCGGATCACGCTCCGGGGGGAGGTTCAGAGACGCGAGCGTGCGACCCGGCACGGTCAGGAGGGCCGCGGCCCGCGCCATCGGGACGCCGATCGCCTTCGACACGAAGGGCACGGTCCGCGAGGCTCGAGGGTTGACCTCCAGCACGTAGAGCTTGCCGTGCTGGATCGCGAACTGGATGTTGATGAGCCCGCGCACGGCCAGAGCCCCGGCCAGCTTCCGGGTGGCCGCGCGGATCTCCTCGAGCAGCGGCGCCGGCACCTTCCAGGGTGGCAGGACCGAGAAGGAGTCGCCCGAGTGGATACCGGCCTCCTCGATGTGCTGCTGGATGCCGCCGATCCAGGTTTCCTTTCCGTCGCACAGCGCGTCCACGTCGAGCTCGACCGCGTCGTCGAGGAAGCGGTCGATCAGGACGGGGTGCTCTCCGGAGCTCTTCATGGCCTCGGCCATGTAGCTCGCCAGTCGCGCTTCGTCGAAGACGATCGCCATCGCCCGGCCTCCGAGAACGTAGGATGGCCGCACGACCAGCGGGTACCCGATGTGGCGGGCCGCCGCGACCGCCTCCTCGGGACTGCGGGCCTCGGCATGGGGAGGCGCGGCCAGGCCGACTTCCGCGAGGAGGCGGCCGAAGCGGCCGCGGTCCTCGGCGAGGTCGATCGACTCGGGCGACGTGCCCCAGATCGGGTACCCGGCCGCCTCGAGAGCGCGCGCGAGCTTCAGCGGCGTCTGGCCGCCGAACTGGACCAGCACGCCGTCGGGCTTCTCGTTGTCGAGCACCGCCGAGACGTCCTCGTAGGTCAACGGCTCGAAGTAGAGCCGGTCGGACGTGTCGTAGTCCGTCGAGACCGTCTCGGGGTTGCAGTTGATCATGATCGTCTCGAAGCCGGCCTCCTCGAGCGCGTAGCAGGCATGGACGCAGCAGTAGTCGAACTCGATGCCCTGGCCGATCCGGTTGGGGCCGCCCCCGAGGATCGCGACCTTGGGGCGCTCGGTCCGGATCGATTCGTTTTCGTCCTCGTACGTCGAGTAGAAATAGGGCGTCTGCGCCTCGAACTCGGCGGCGCACGTGTCGATCGTCTTGAAGACCGGCACGACCGACAGCTCCCGCCGCCGCGCGCGCACGTCCGCCTCGTCGCAGCCCATCTTGCGCGCAAGCGAGCGGTCCGAGAGCCCCAGACGCTTGGCCGCCCGCAACTCCTCGCGCGGCACGGATGCGATCGAGCGGCCCGCGAACGACTCCTCCGCCTCGACCATCCGGCGGACACCGTCCAGGAACCAGGGATCGATCTTCGTCCGTGCCGCGACCTCCTCGACGCTCATGCCCGCGACGAAGGCGCGCCGCAGGTGGAAAAGCCGCTCGGCCGTGGGCTCCTCGAGCCGGGCGAGGAGCTCTTCCTTCGGCAGGGGGCCGCGGCCGTCGTCCAGGCCGTCGCGGCCGATCTCCAGCGACCGGATCGCCTTGCCCAGAGCCTCGGCGAACGTGCGCCCGATCGCCATGGCCTCCCCGACCGACTTCATCTGGATGGTCAGGCGAGCGTCGGCGCGAGGGAACTTCTCGAAGGTCCAGCGCGGGATCTTGACCACGACGTAGTCGAGCGACGGCTCGAAGGACGCCGGCGTCTTCTTCGTGATGTCGTTGGGGATCTCGTCCAGGTGGTACCCGACGGCCAGCAGCGCCGCGATCTTCGCGATCGGGAACCCCGTCGCCTTGGAGGCCAGCGCCGAGGAGCGGGAGACGCGCGGGTTCATCTCGATCACGACGCGGCGGCCGGTCTTCGGGTCCACGGCGAACTGGATGTTGGACCCGCCCGTGTCCACGCCGACCTTGCGGATGACGGCCTTGGCCTCGTCGCGCATCGCCTGGTACTGCCGGTCCGAGAGCGTCATCTGCGGGGCGACGGTGATCGAATCGCCGGTGTGGACGCCCATGGCATCGAAGTTCTCGATCGAGCACACGATGATGACGTTGTCCGCGGTGTCCCGCATGACCTCGAGCTCGAACTCCTTCCAGCCTTCGACCGACTCTTCGATCAGGACTTCGTGCGCCGGCGATTCCCGCAGACCGTTCTTGACGATCTGGCGGAACTCCGGCAGCGTCCGGGCCGCGCCGCCGCCGGAGCCTCCGAGCGTGAAGGACGGCCGCACGACCAGCGGAAGGCCGATCTCCCCGGCGAGCTTCTCGGCCTCGGCCAAGGTGCGCGCCCGCCCCGAGCGCGGCACCTCGGCCCCGATCTCGAGCATGGCCTGCTTGAAGAGCTCGCGGTCCTCGGCCAGCCGCATGGAGCGCTCGTCGGCGCCGATCAGGCGTACGTTGCGCTTCTCGAGGACCCCGCGCTCGGCCAGCGCCAGCGCCAGGTTCAGCGCGGTCTGTCCCCCGACGGTCGGCAGGATCGCGTCCGGCCTCTCCTTCTCGATGATCCGCTCCAGGAATTCAGGGGTCAGCGGCTCGACGTACGTCGCGTCGGCCAGCTCGGGGTCCGTCATGATCGTCGCGGGATTGGAGTTGACGAGCACGACCCGGTAGCCCTCGCCGCGGAGCGCCCGTACCGCCTGAGTCCCGGAATAGTCGAACTCGCAGGCCTGGCCGATGACGATCGGCCCCGACCCGATGACGAGGATCGATCGAATGTCGTCCCGCTTCGGCACCGGGCCGGGAGTATAGCTGTCGCTACTCGCGGACGAGCTTGACGGGAAAGCGCGCCGGCTCCGCGCGGCATCCGCCGTCCAGAATCGTCCCTCCCTCGCCGAGTCCGAACAGGCGCCCCCCCGCCCAGACGACTCCGTAAAGGTCGTTGGCGGTTCCCGACTCGCGCCGGCTCCAACGCCGACCGTCCGCGCTCTCGACCGTGACGCCGTCGTCGCCGACCGCCTCGTAGACCGCGCCCGTCCAGGTGACCGAGTGGAACGTCGCGTCGACGCCGGTGGAGCCTCCGGCCCACGTGTCTCCGTCCTCGCTCGCGAAGACGAGCCCCTGGTCTCCGACCGCAAGGAACCGGCTTCCGTTCCAGACCACGCCGGACAAGGGCGGCCGGCCGCCCTGGTCGCGGCGCGTCCAGGACAGCCCGTCGGCGCTGGAGTAGATTCCGATCCCCGTCGCTCCGCCGACGGCGACGTAGCGGGAGCCGCTCCAGGCCACCGACTTCAGGCTCTGGTTGGGCCCGATCTTCCGATACGTCCACGCGACCCCGTCGGGGCTCGTCAGCACAGCCGCGTCGCTGCCGACGGCGAGGAACCGCGCGCCGTCCCAGAGGACCGCGTAGAGCACTTCCGTCAGTCCCGTACGCCGCGGCGTCCAGGCGACGCCGTCGGCGCTGGTCAGGATCGTCCCGGTCTCGCCGACCGCGGCGAAGAGGCGGCCGTTCCAGGCCACGCCCAGCAGCCACCGGGAGGTGCCGGAGTCGCGCCGCGTCCAGCCGGACTCGGCCGATCCGGTCGCGATGAAGCCCTGCGCCCCCACGGCCACGAACGTCGTGCCGTTCCACGCCGCGTCCGAGACCGCCGAGCGTGGGCCCGGCGTCTCGTGCCGCCACGAATTGGCGTCGGCGCTCGAGAGGATCGTGCCCCGCTCACCGACCGCGACGAAGCCCTCGGGCCCACGCGCCAGGCCTCGAAGGTCCGACACCGTGCCCGATTCGAGGTCCTGCCACTGGCTGGCGTCGCGGCTGACCGCGACCGCCCCCGCGTCGCCCACGCCCACCAGCTCGTCTCCGGTCCACGCGATGCGGTGGAGGCTCTTGCCTTGCGGAAGCCGCTCGGTGCGCCAGTGGACGCCGTCGGCGCTTTGGTAGACGTTCTGCGTGTAGGGGAAGCCCGTTCCCACCGCGATCCAGCGCACGCCGTCCCACGCCAGGCCGAAGAGAAGGTCGCGCGTGGGCGCGTCCTGGCGTCTCCAAGCGATCCCGTCCGCGCTCGACGCCACCACTCCGGCGTCGCCGACGGCCAGGAACTCGCGGCCGTTCCAGGCCACGTCATTCCAGCTCGCGTCCGCGCCGGCCGAGTGCGCGGCCCACGTCCAGCCGTCCGCGCTGGAGAGGATGACGCCCTCCTCGCCGACGGCGACGAACCGCGTCCCGTTCCACGCCGCGCGCGTCAGGCGCGCAACGGAGCCCGTGAACCGGCCCGACCACGTGTCGCCGTCGGGGCTCATCAGGACCGTGCCGTTGGCTCCCACGGCGAGGAACGTCGCTCCGTTCCAGATCACGTCCCAGAGATCCTCCGACGTCAGAGCGGAGGTGCGGACTTCCCAGGCGCCACCGTCGCGGCGCGCCACGATGGTACCCGCGCGGCCCACCGCGATGAACCGTCCCGCGCCGTACGCGACGGCGGACAGCCCGTTGCCCTGGGGCAGCGGATTGATCCAGCTCCAGGGTCCACAGGTTTGGCCGCGAAGCGGCGCGGCCGCGCAGAGCAGGACGATCAAGCCGGCGAGACGGACGAGCGGCTTCGGCATGGGCGACCTCGCTGGAAAGGGTGGAGCCCGAGTATAGCGGATAGAATTCGACGGCGCGTCCCTCATGATCGGCCAGACGGTCTCCCACTACCGGGTCCTCGCGAAGCTGGGCGGGGGCGGCATGGGCGTCGTCTACGAGGCCGAGGACCTGAAGCTCGGGCGTCGCGTCGCGCTGAAGTTCCTACCGGAGGAGCTCGCCCGCGACGAGCAGGCGCTGGAGAGACTGCGGCGCGAAGCCCGAGCTGCCTCCTCGCTCCAGCACCCCAACATCTGCACGATCTACGATGTGGACGAGCACGAGGGGCGGCCCTTCATCGCGATGGAGTTGCTCGAGGGGGAGACGCTGCAGGATCGGCTGGGGCCCGGGCCGTTGAAGCTCGAAAACCTGCTCGACCTCGGCACGCAGATCACCGACGCGCTGGAGAGCGCCCACGCCCGCGGGATCATCCATCGCGACATCAAGCCGGCCAACATCTTCGTCACTAAACGGGGACAGGCCAAGCTGCTCGATTTCGGCCTCGCCAAACAGGCCGGCGGCATGGCCGCCGGAGCCGGCGACACGAAGCAGCCGACGGCCATGGTCGAGGCGAACCTGACGAACCCCGGCACGGCCCTCGGGACGGTGGCCTACATGTCGCCTGAGCAAGCCCGCGGCGAGCCGCTCGACCCCCGCACCGACGTCTTCTCCTGCGGCGCCGTCCTCTACGAGATGGCGACCGGGCGGCAGCCGTTTGCCGGCAACACCTCGGCCATCATCTTCGAAGCCATCCTGAACAAGACGCCCGTCTCGCCCGTCAAGCTCAACCCGGACCTGCCCTCTGAGCTCGAACGAATCCTCAACGCCGCGCTCGAAAAGGATCGGGACCTGCGCTATCCGAGCGCTGCCGAGCTGAAGGTGGAACTGAAGCGCTTGAGGCGCGACTCGGAGTCTGCGAGGAGCGGCAAGACCGCGGCCGCGGTTGCGCCCCCGGCCGCGCGCCGCCCGAGATGGATCGCAATCGCCGGAGCGGTTCTCCTCGCAGCCGTCGCCGCAGCGCTCTGGCGGTTCCTCCCTCACCATACCGCCGGTGTCCAGGCGGCCCGCAGCCAGACGACGCTGGCAATCCTGCCCTTCCAGAACCTCTCGGGCGATGCCGCGATCGACCACCTGCGCCTGGCCCTGCCCGACGAGATCGCCACGACGCTCTCCTACATCCCGGCGCTCGCGATCCGCCCGTTCGCCGCGACACAGAAATACGCGAAAGGCGACGTGGATCCGCAGGCCGCCGGCCGGGAGCTGCAAGTGGCCGACGTGCTGACCGGACACTACAAGAAGGAGGGCGAGCAGCTCCGGGTCACGCTCGAGGTCATCGACACGCAGTCGAACCGCCTCCTCTGGCGCGACACCTCGAGCGCCGCCGCAAACGACCAGATCGGCCTGCGCGAGCAGATCTCGTCGCGGCTGCGGCAGGGCCTCTTCCCGCTGCTCGCCGGGTCCGCCGCAGGCGCGGACACGGGCACGCGCCCGAAGAACGCCGAGGCGTACGACCTCTACCTCCGAAGCAAACCCCTGGCGACCGACACCGGCCCGAACGAGCAGGGCATCGCCATGCTCGAGCGGGCGGTCGGGCTCGACTCGGACTACGCTCCGGCCTGGTCCGCTCTCGGCCAGCGCTACCTTTGGGAGGCTCAGTACGGACCGGACAACTCGAGGGACGCGGATCTCTTGAAGCGCGCCACGACGGCGCAGGAGCGCGCCCTGTCGCTCGACTCGAACTTCTCGGAGGCCGAAGTGGGTCTCATCCTCCTTCAAACCGATCAGGGCGACAACGAAGGGGCCTACGCCAGGGCCCGAGATCTGGTGCGCCGAAGGCCGCAGAACGCGCGGGCCCACTTCGCGCTGGCATACGTTCTGCGCCATGCGGGGCTGCTCGAGGAGGCGACCCGCGAGTGCGACGCGGCCCTCGCGGCGGATCCGCACAACCGGACCCTGCGGTCCTGCGGCATCGCTTTTCGGCTGAACGGCAAGCCCGACCGCGCCATGGATTTCTTCCGGCTCGACGCGGGCTCCAACTGGGCCCGACGGTACGAGGCGGGCGCGCTGCTCTGGAAGAAGCAACTCGAGGAGTCGGCGAATACCTACGCCGCGGCCGGCGAAGCTGGAATCGCCCGGCTTCTTCTCCGAAGCGGAACGCCCGCCGAGCTCGATCGCGTCGCAGCGCGGGTCGAGGCCGACGCGTTGGCCGACTATGACGCCGAGACGAGGTACGACGCCGCGGTCCTATTGTCAGCCGCGGGGTACCCCAAGGCGGGCCTGCGCCTCCTTCGCAGTTCCGTCGAGGCCAGCTACCTCTGTCACGAGGCACTGGATCGGGATCCGTCCTTCGACTCGATCCGGAAGGACCCCGAGTTCGCCGCGATCCGCGCCGAGTCCTTCCGGAGGCAGAAGGAGTTTCTGGCGCGGCGCGCGGGACCGGCATGATCGGCCAGACGATCTCCCACTATCGCGTCCTCGCGAAGCTGGGCGGGGGCGGCATGGGCGTCGTCTACGAGGCCGAGGACCTGAAGCTCGGACGCCGCGTCGCGCTGAAGTTTCTGCCCGAGGAGCTGGGCCGGGACCCGCAGGCGCTCGAACGGCTCCAGCGCGAGGCCCGAGCCGCGTCCGCGCTCCAACACCCCAACATCTGCACGATCCACGACGTGGACGAGCACGAGGGGCAGCCGTTCATCGCGATGGAGCTGCTCGAGGGAGAGACGCTGCGGGATCGGCTGGGACCCGGGCCCTTGAAGCTCGAAAGCCTGCTCGACTTCGGGACACAGATCGCGGACGCGCTCGAGACCGCGCACGCGCGCGGTATCGTCCACCGCGACATCAAGCCGGCCAACATCTTCGTGACGAAGCGGGGCCAGGCGAAGCTCCTCGACTTCGGCCTGGCCAAGCAGGCGGAGGCCCCCGCCCGGAGTGCGGCGGGCGACACCGCCATGCCGACCGCGATGGCCGAAGAGCACCTCACGAGTCCGGGCACCGCACTGGGGACCGTCGCCTACATGTCTCCCGAGCAGGCCCGGGGGGAACCACTCGACGCCCGAACGGACGTGTTCTCCTGCGGGACCGTCCTCTACGAGATGGCGACGGGCCGGCAACCGTTCGCCGGCAACACCTCGGCGATCATCTTCGACGCGATCCTGAACCGAGCGCCGGTGTCGCCCGTCAAGCTCAACCCGGAGCTGCCTTCCGAGCTCGAACGCATCGTCAACACCGCCCTCGAGAAGGACCGGGACCTGCGTTACCAGAGCGCCGCCGAGCTGAAGACGGACCTGAAGCGTTTGAAGCGCGACTCGGACTCGGCGAAGAGCGGCAAGACCGCCGCCGTTCCCGCCGAGGCACAGTCCGGGCGTAGGGCGAGCTGGAAGCTCCCGGCTCTGGCGGCGGTAATCCTCCTCGCCGCGGCCGCCGCCGGCTGGTGGGCCATGCATCGCCGCTCCGGCGGCGCCTCGGCCACGCCGGCCCAGACGACGCTCGCCATCCTCCCCTTCCAGAATCTCTCCGGCGACGCGTCGAACGACCATCTGCGGCTGGCGCTTCCCGACGAGGTCGCCACGACGCTCTCCTACATCCCGACGCTCGCGATCCGCCCCTTCGCGGCGACGCAGAAGTACGCGAAGGGCGACATCGATCCGCAGAAGGCCGGCAAGGAGCTGCAGGTCGCCGACGTGCTCACGGGTCACTTCCAGAACGAGGGCGACCGGCTCCGCGTGACGCTCGAGATGATCGACACCGAGTCGAATCGTCTCCTCTGGCGCGATACGTCGAGCGCCACGGCGGGTGACCTGATCCGCCTGCGGGAGCAGATCTCGACGCGCCTGCGCCAGGGCCTGTTCCCGCTCCTCGGCGGCGCGGCCGGCGCCAACGAGGCCGCGACCCGCCCAAAGAACGCGGAGGCATACGACCTCTATCTGCGCAGCAAACTGCTCACGAGCGACTCCGAGCCCAACGACCAGGGTGTTGCCATGCTCGAGCGCAGCGTGGGCCTCGATCCCGACTTCGCCCCTGCGTGGGCCGCCCTGTCGCTGCGCTACTACTACCAGGTGGCGTATGGCCAGGTTTCTCCTGGCGCCGTCGGCAGCAAGAGCATGAAGCATCTCTACGACCGCGCGAGGCAGACCGCCGAGAGGGCGCTGTCCCTCGACCCCAACCTCGTCGAGGCCGCGCAGAACTCCATCGTCTACGAGACGGAAGGCGGCAACCTCGAGGAGGCCGACCGAAGAGCCAGGGACCTCGTCACCCGCCGTCCGCAGGACCCGCAGGCGCGCTTCGCGCTCTCCTACGTGCTGCGCTACGCGGGGCTCCTCGAGGACGCCGCGCGCGAATGCGACGCCGCCCTGGCGAAAGATCCCCACAACCGGGGTCTCCGCTCGTGCGCGTTCGTCTTCCTTCAGCTCGGAAAGTACGACCGCGCCCGCGAATACCTCCGTCTCGACGCCGGTTCGGATTGGTCGAAAGGCCGCGAGGGCAACATCCTCCATCGCGAAGGCAAGACCGAGGCCGCAGCCGCCGTCTTCGCCGCCACGGGATTCGAGGGAGCGGCCCAACTCATGCGCCGGGCCGGCACGCAAGCCGATCGTGACCGGACGAGCGCCGCCCTCGAAGCCTTCACCGTCTCGGATCCCGACCCGGAAGACCTGTATTACATCGCCGCCATCATGGCCTCGAGCGGCTACCCCGGCGCGGCGCTGCGCCTGCTGCGGAAAAGTGTCGAGGGAAACTACCTCTCCTACCCCGCCATGGACAATGACCCGCTCTTCGCCTCGATCCGGAAGGACCCCGAGTTCGCGGCGATCCGCGCGGAGGCGATCCGGAGGCAGAAGGAGTTTCTGGCGCGCCGCGCGACGCCCTGACTCAGCTCTTCGCGTTCGCCTTCGCCAGGGAGTCGGCGGAGGGATCCGGGAGCAGAGCGAGGGCACCGGAGAGCAAGGCGGCGAGCACGATGCCGGCGTTCTACGGTCGCCTACTCGTAGCGCAGCGCCTCGGCGATGTCGATGCCCGCGGCCCGCCGCGCGGGCACCCACGAAGCCGCCAGGATCGCGAGGGCCGAGAAGCCGACGATCGCCGCGATGTCCCTGGCTCGCACCAGGAACGGGATGAACGAGACGAAGTAGATCTCGGCCACGCCCGGTGGGAACGAGAGCAGCCGGAACCGGGTCATCACCCAGCACACGAGGACGCCGAAGACGACTCCCGCCACGACACCTGCGCCTCCCAGGAGTCCCCCGAGCGCCAGGAAGACCTTCACGAAGAAGCCCGGCTCGGCGCCCAGGGTCGTCAGGACGCCGATGTCGCGCTTTTTCTCCTGGACCGTCATGACGAGGGTCGCCACGACGTTGAACGTCGAGACGGCCACGATCAGGCCGATGACCAGGAAGAGCGTCGTCTGCTGGATGACGAGGGCGGAGAACAGGCCTCCGTTCATCGAGCGCCAGTCCGAGACCGAGTAGCCGCTGCCGGCGGCCCGAGCGATCTCCCGCGCGATCCGTTCCGTCTCGGCGATCGAGCGCAGCTTCACCTCGACGACGTTGGCCCGCCCTTCGATCCCCGAGAGCTTGCGCAGCTCCTCCCGGTCGAGAAAGACCCACTCCGAGTCGTACTCCGAGAAGTTCGTCCGAAAGATGCGCGAGACGCGAAACCGGCCGGTCCGCGGAGCAAAGCGGCCGGTCGCGCCGGAGGCGTCGGCGACGGAGAGGGCGATCGTGTCGCCCTCCTTGATGTCGAGCTTGCGCGCCAGCTCGGCGCCGATCGCGACCCCCGGCAGCGCGTCCGGGCCGCCGCGCGTCACGACCTTTTCGGCGGCGGGCAGGTAGAGATCGAGGTCCGAGACGCGCCGTTCGGCGGCAGGTTCGATCCCCTTCAGGACCGCGTCGGTGCCGTCGGGGACGGCGGGCGACGAGGCCACGCCCGTCTGGTAGATCACCGGGGCCGTGGCCGCCACTCCCGGCACGGCGGCTACGCGGCGCCCGAGCGCCGACGGGTCCCGGTCGCCGCCCGGGATGAGCGGGAACACGACGACCTCCGCGTTGGCGCCGACGAGCTTCTCGCGGATCTCCGTACGATAGCCGGAGAGCAGACCCATCGCTACGACGAGGGCCGCCACGCCCAGCGCAATGCCGGCGATCGAGAGCAAGGAGACCGAAGAGACGAGCTTCGAGGGGCGGGACTTCAGGTACCGGACCGCGACCTCGAGTGGCAGGCTCCTCACCGCCGCGAGGCCTCCATCGCCGCGAGGAACTTCTCGAAGAGGACGTTGGCGTCGTGGGGGCCGGGCGCGGCCTCGGGATGGAACTGGGCGGCCAGGATCGGGAGGCTCCGGTGCCGGAAGCCCTCGAGCGTCCCGTCGTTCAAGTTCTTGTGCGTGGCCTCGAGCTCGGCCGGTAGCGTGGCCGTGTCCACGGCAAAGCCGTGGTTCTGCGACGTGATCGCGACGTGGCCGGAGTCGAGGTCCTGCACCGGGTGGTTGGCGCCGCGGTGGCCGAACTTCAGCTTGAAGGTCTTCGCGCCCAGCGCCAGGCCCAGCAGCTGGTGCCCGAGGCAGATCCCGAAGATGGGCTTGCCGGTCGCGACCAGACCCTCGATCGTCCGGATCGGGCCCGCCAGCGCGGCTGGGTCGCCGGGGCCGTTGGAGAGGAAGATCCCGTCGGGCCGGCTTTCCAGGATCTCGGCCGCCGTCGCCGTCGCGGGAAAGATCGCCACGCGGCAGGAGCCCCGCTGGAGGAGGCGCACGATGTTGCGCTTCATGCCGTAGTCGACCGCGGCCACTCGGAACTTCTTCTTCCCGCGTCCGCCCGGCGCGACCGACGCCGTCGCCGGCGAGACCGACAGCGCGAGGTCGCTGCCGAGCATCTGCGGAGACGCGAGCACGCGGCGGTGGAGCTCCGCCGGATCGTCGATCTCGGTGGACACGCCGGCGCGCATCGCACCCTCGCTCCGGATCCGGCGCACGAGCGCGCGAGTGTCGAGGCCGTGGAGTCCCGTCACGCCCTGGGCGTCGAGGTACTCCGCCAGGCTCTTCTCCCCGTCCGTGCCGCTCCAGAGCGGCGGAAAGTCTCTGGCGATGAACCCGGCCACGTGGACGCGGCCGGACTCCGACTCGGCCTCGCGGACCCCGTAGTTGCCGACGTGCGCCGCGGTCATGACGACGATCTGACCGGCGTACGACGGGTCGGTCAGGACCTCCTGGTAGCCGCTCATGGCCGTGTTGAAGACGATCTCGCCGAAGGAAGTGCCGGGCCGGCCGATCGCCTCGCCGCGACAGGCGGTGCCGTCCTCGAGGACGAGCAACCCCTTCACGCCGTCCGCCCCACAACCGGCGCGAGCCGCCGGATCTCGGCGACGAGCTCGGCGAACATCTCGGGCAGGATCGCCTGCGGCCCGTCCGAGAGCGCGTGCTCGGGCTCGTGGTGGACTTCGATCAGGAGCCCGTCGGCGCCGACAGCGACCGCCGCCCGCGAAAGCGGCAGAACCTTGGCACGCTTGCCGGTGCCGTGGGAAGGGTCCACGAGGATCGGCAGATGCGAGATCCGCTGCACGTAAGGGACCGCCGAGAGATCCAGCGTGTTGCGCGTGTGGTCCGCGAAGGTCCGCACGCCGCGCTCGCAGAGGATCACGTCGTAGTTTCCCTCGGCCAGCAGGTACTCGGCCGAAAGCAGCAGCTCCTCGATCGTGGCCGACATGCCGCGCTTGAGCAGTACCGGCTTGCGCAGGCGGCCGAGGCGCTTCAAGAGCGAAAAGTTCTGCATGTTGCGCGCGCCGACCTGGAGACAGTCCGCATGCTCGGCGACGAGCTCCGCCGTTTCGGTGTCGAGCACTTCGGTGATGATCGGCAGACCCGTCTCCGCGCGCACGCGCGAGAGAATCCGGAGGCCCTCCTCACCGAGTCCCTGAAACGAGTAGGGCGAGGTCCTCGGCTTGAAGGCACCGCCGCGGTAGTGCGTGGCGCCCGCCTCCTTCACCCGCCGCCCGATCTCGAGGGCCTGCGCCTCGGACTCGACCGCGCAGGGGCCCGCGACGACCGCCAGGCGGGGCCCGCCGACCGGCACGCCGCCCACCGAGACCACCGTGTTCTCGCGCTTGGCCTCGCGGGAGACCAGCTTGTACGGAGCCGAAACGGGGATGACCTCGGTGACGCCCGGCAGGTTCTCGAAGGCTCCCGGATCGACCGTCCCTCGGTTGCCGGTGATGCCGATCGCCGTGCGCTGCGCCCCGGGAATGGGGTGCGCCTGGAGTCCGAGCTCCTCGACGGCGGCGACGACACGGCGAACGTCCTCGGCGGAGGCCGCCGCGTCCATCACGATCAGCATGCGGGTGCTATCATCTGAACCGACGGAGATCGTGTCAAACACGGCCCCGGAGGGCCGCAGGAGGTCGCGGATCGTGAGGAAAAGCCTGCTTCTCGCTTTCGCCGCTCTGCTCTGTCTCTGCCCTCCGGCGTTCGGTTACGTCATCAAGCTGAAGGACGGCTCGCTGATTTTCGCCCGCTCGAAGTACACCGTGAAGGGCGACCGCGCGATCATCACGCTCGAGAACGGGACGGTCACGGCGATGCGCCTCGACCAGATCGACGTCGAAGGCTCCGAGAAGTACAACAAGGAGAACTTCGGCAACGTCGTCGCGATCGATACCCCCGACAGCCGCAAGCCCACCGTCGCGCCGAACGGTCCGCCGGTGCCGCGCCTCCAGGACTACATCCGCGACCGCAAGCCGCGTATGGAACTGCCCGCCGCGGGCGCCGCGCAGAAGAACGGCGCGGAGGGGGCGGGACCCGCATTCGGCCAGGTGGACGCCAACCTCCAGGGCGCGTTCTCGAAGGTGTTCGACGGCGCCGGCATCACACAGTACAAGCTGACGAACTTCAAAGGCAAGACGCGGCTGCTCGTGACGACGAACACGGAGGAAGCCGTGTTCAACGCCTTGAACGCGGCGGCGCGCGCCCTCTCGGACCCGTCTTCACGCGGCGTGCCCACGACGATCCAGGTCGTGATGACGACCTCCTCCGGCGAAGCGGCCGGCTCGCTCGAGATGGATCCCGAGCAGGCCCGGCAGCTCGTCAACGGCCAGATCAGCGCCGCGGACTTTTTCGTCAGGAACGTCGCGCTCTAGGAGGCTACGAACTTTCGACGTCCGGCAGCGGCGTGAGGTAGTAGCGCGCGTCCTCGCCCACCGTCCGCTTGAACCGGTCCGCGAAGGAGACGAGCTCGCCGGCGGTCTCGTCGAGGAACACGCGCTCGACCCGGTGCAGCGGGAAGAAGACCGTCGCTGGCAAGACCGTCACCGGCTCCTTGCGGGCGATCTCGTGCAGCCAGCCCTCGAACCCCTCGAGCGAGAGGCCCCGCACGGTGATGCCCGAGGCATCGCGGTCGCGCAGGATGCCCCAGAACTTCTCGCGCGGAGCCATCAGGTGCACCAGGATGTACTCGCCGATCTTCATTGCTTCCCCTTCTCCGAGAGCTCGATCAGGACGCCGCGGCCCGCCTCCGGGTGAAGGAACGCGACCCGCTTGCCGCCCGCGCCCCGGACCGGCGTCGAGTGAATGAGGCGGAATCCCTTTCTCGAGAGGTCCGCGAGCGCGGCCTCGAGGTCCTCGACGGCGAAGCACACGTGGTGGATCCCCTCGCCGCGCTTGGCCAAAAACCTCCCGACCGGGGAATCCTCGGAGGTCGGCTCGAGCAGCTCGATCGCGCTCTCGCCCACTGGAAGAAACGCCGCGACGACCTTTTGCGACGGCACCTCTTCCCGCTTGGACTCGGAAAGGCCGAGGGCGCGATAGACCGCCATCGCCTGGTCGATCGACGCGACGGCGATGCCGAGGTGATCGATCCTGTAGGCGGTCACGCTCGCGCCCTCCCCGCGGGCGAGGGCGGCCGGACGAGGTTCTCGAAGAGCCGTTTCGCCGCGGCATAGGGATCCTCGCGGCGCGCGGCGATCGAACGCACCGCCTCCTCCAGGCCGTGGCGCTCGGGCGCCTGCGCGTCGACGGCTCTGCGGAAACGGCCCTCGAGCAGCGCGAGC